>JAJFIM010000502.1 GCA_021774995.1 Alphaproteobacteria bacterium
CTTTGGTTTCGCCCGCCCCTTCCAAAACATTCCCCAAAACATCCTTATCCGGATCAAGCTGCGGTTCCTGCGTTAAAAAGCCAACACTCGCCCTTTTTGCCAGACGCGCCTCACCAGTGAATTCCGCATCAATTCCAGCCAGAATGCGCAGCAATGTGGATTTACCGGCGCCATTCACGCCCACAATGCCGATCTTCGCGTCGGGGAAAAAGCTCAAATGAATGTCCTTCAGGACCTGCTTGCCTCCTGAAAAAGTCTTCGAAACATTTTCCATCTGAAAAATATACTGATAACCGGCCATGAATGATTTCCTGATAATCCCTTGAAATGAGCCGTTTAACTGACGGCTTGCCGAGCTCTTTTAGCCAATGACATGCCGGGAGGCAAATGATTCATGTGTCTTACAATCACCTAATTCCTAAATGAGACTCAATACGCTACACTCGCGGGAAACAACACAGGAGAAGCAGTTTGTGAGCTACGTCGCCAATACCATGGGAGATAACGAAAGAGTAATTTTTCGCGCCAGGTTTCATTGGAGCTATACGATGACTGCGCTCTTATGGTTGCTTATTTTAGGCGTGATTGCCGTGGGGATTTGGATGTTCCTCTCCATGATGATCAAAAAGTGGACCACGGAGATCGTAGTCACCAATGAACGCTTTGTATTAAAAACCGGATGGATTTCGATCAAGACCCAGGAAGTCTCTTTGCAGAAAATTGAAGAAGTTAAATTACATCAGAGTATTTTAGGGCGCCTCCTCGGCTATGGCTCTTTACACATTCAAGGCACCGGCGTTGGCTCCATTGAGGTGCCCAACATCAAGCAACCCCTCGCCTTTCGCAGGCAAATCACGAACGCGCGCGAAAACATTCGTGGGGAAGACTAAAATTCAGCTTATTCCACGCCTATTGCCCGCCAGATTTTCAACGGCGTGAGCGGCATATCCAGATGAGAGATTCCGAAAGGGCGCAAGGCGTCAAGCACAGCCGACACCAAGACGGGAGCGGCCCCCACCGTGCCCGCTTCGCCGCACCCCTTCACCCCCAGTGAATTGGTCGCGCACGGCGTGTTCAGTGTTGAAAAATCGATGGCCGGCATGGCGTCTGCGCGGGGCATCCAATAATCTAAAAAAGAGGCATTGATCGGCTGGCCGCTTTCCTCGTCAAACAGAGCGTGCTCACCCATGGCCTGACCAAGCCCTTGCGCCACGCCGCCTTGCACCTGGCCCTCAACCAACATCGGGTTCAGCACATGGCCAAAATCATCGACCACCGTGTATCGCACAACATTGATCACGCCTATCTCGCGATCAATTTCCACTTCACAGATATGACAACCATTGGGGAAAGTATAGTGATCATGCGTGACGCGGCCCACCGCAAGCAGCGTGTCATGCTCTCCATTCATGCCCGCCGCGTCAAACAGACTGACATATTCATTCGTACCCGTGACTGAAAACGCGCCATCGGCGTAGGTAAGGGCGCCTTCCTCAACTTTCAGATGTTTTGCCGCAATGGCTTTACCGCTGGCGATCAATTGCGCCGCCGCTTCATCAAAGGCCATCCCCGCCATGGTCAGCGAACGCGATCCGCCTGTTCCCTCTCCGGCGGGCAGAATGTCGGTGTCGCCATATTCCATGTGGATGACGCTAAAATCTATGCCAAGCCGGTCCGCCACCAATTGCGCATAAGCGGTTTCATGACCTTGGCCATTGCTTTGCGTGCCCGCGGCGATCGCCACGTCGCCTGTGGGACGCACGTCAATACTGGCCATTTCAAACCCGCCGCCTGTACGCTCCATATAATAACACAGGCCCCGGCCGCGCATTTTTCCGCGCGTTTGCGATTGCGCGCGGCGCGCCTCAAACCCCTCCCAATCTGCGCGCTCCAACGCGCGGTCCATCACATCTTCAAACCGTCCGCTATCAAGCACGAAGCCATTGGGAGCGGCATAGGGCATTTGGTCAGGTCGCACGTAATTGCGCCGCCGTATTTCCACCGGGCTTAAACTCATCTCAATTGCCGCTTGGTCCATCAGGCGTTCAATCACATACATGGCTTCCGGGCGCCCGGCGCCGCGATACGCGTCGACGGGAACCGTGTTGGTCAGCACGCATTTGACGCGCGTATAAAGCGCCGGGATTGCATAGACGCCAACTTGCATGCCGCATCCCGCTTCCGTCGGAATAAAGACCGAATATTGGGATAAATAGGCGCCCATTCCCGCGAGTGTTTCGGTGCGTACCGCCAGCGCCCTGCCGTTTTCGTCCAAAGCCAGAGCGCATTCGCTGATGTTATCGCGGCCTTGGGTATCTGTGATAAATGAATCCGTGCGCTCCGCCACCCACTTCACAGGACATTTAAGTTCCTTTGACGCCCACAGCACGGCGGCGTATTCCGGGTAATGAAAAGATTTCATGCCGAAGCCGCCGCCCACATCGCACGTGATCAAGCGCAGGTTTTCAGGCGCGATTTTCAAAGCGTCCCGCGCGATTAACTCCCGCAGGGAGTGAACCCCCTGACTACCGGCATAGAGCGTGTATTTATCCGTTTCAACATCATAATTTCCCAGCGCGGCGCGCGGCTCCATGGCGTTGACCACAATGCGGTTATTGACGAGTTTCAACCGCGTCACATGCGCCGCTTTTGCAAACGCCGCCTCCGTGGCGCGCGCATCGCCCACCTCCCAATCGAGGGCAATGTTGGACCCAAGCTCCTCCCAAATGACGGGGGCGTCACGTTGAGCAGCTGCTTCCAAATCGACAATGACCGGCAAATCCTCTAAGTCGAAATCAATAAGCTCCGCCGCGTCCCTGGCGCTGTTGACGCTGGTCGCCACCACCATGGCCAGCGCATCACCCACAAAACGCACGACGTCATGGGCGAAAACAGGTCTGTGTGTGTGAAAATAATCAGACCCATCCCTGTTTTTGATTTCTTGCACACAAGGAAGCGCGCCCAGGCCCGCGGCAAGCGCATCCGCGCCTGTGAATACGCCAAGCACGCCAGGCGCTTCGCGCGCCGCGCTTGCATCCACCGACAGGATGCGCGCATGGGCCATTGGGGAACGAACCATCACCGCATAGGCCTGACCGGGCAGCGACAGATCGGCGGTGAATAGGCCCTCCCCTTTCACCAGGCGCACATCTTCCGCGCGCCGAACGGAATGGCCAAACCCAAATTGCGTCATGTTAAGTTTTTCCGTTTTTTAATCCCGGAAGGACGGGTCTTCCCGGTCAAGCATGCGCAAAATGGAAGGCCATATCAACTGACCGGCCGGCCCTTCAATCGTCGCCGCGCCTTGCGCCCCCACTTTATCCGCCATGTCTTGGCCCTGCATCAACAGCGGACCGCCCGATTGCGCCAGGATTTGCATCTTGCACGCACGTTCCAGAAAAAACATGCGCAAGTAAGCATCCGCCGCCGTTTTACCCACGGCAAGCGTGCCGTGATTGCGCAGCATCATAATGCTTTTGTCGCCCATATCTTCCAAAAGGCGGGCGCATTCAGCCGCATCCAGCGCGATTCCTTCGTAATCATGATACGCAACTTCATTATACACAATGAGCGCATGTTGCGTGACAGAAAGCAGCCCTTCTTTTTGCGCGGAGACGGCAACGCCATAATCCGTATGAAGATGGATAACGCAATGGGCGTCCTCAATTGAGGTGTGAAAAGGCGAATGAACGGTAAACCCGGCAGGGTTTATGAAACAGTCCGTTTCCATGACAATTTCGCCATTGATATCTATCTTCACCAAATTAGAGGCGTTGATATCTTGAAACAGCAATCCGAACGGATTGATCAGAAAATGATCATCCTCTCCCGGCGCCCGCATGGAAATATGCGTAAAAACAAGATCGTCCCAACCATGACGGACAACCAGGCGGTAGAGCGCCGCCAAATCTATGCGCGCTTGCCATTCTTCTTCCGAGACTTGATCTTTAACACTCCGGTTACGCGCCTCTGCTGCGGCTGACATTTGTTGTGCTCCTTTTTATCAAGTTTACGCGCTGGATAGCGTGCGGGCAACAGCGTCCCGCCATCCACCATAAAGATTATCGCGCATTTCAGAAGCAAGCTTTGGTTCGTAAGAATACGCCAACCGCCATTGCCGGGCGATATGACCGGCGGAGGGATAAAGACCGACTTGCAATCCCGCGAGATAAGCGGCCCCCAACGCCGTCGCCTGTTCCCCATGCGGGCGCTCAATCAAACGGCCCGTAAGGTCCGCCAGGCGTTGCATGAACCAGGCGTTCTTCGCCATGCCGCCATCCACCCGGATGCTCTGCGCCGCCTCGGCGCCATCCGACCCCATCGCCTCCAACAGATCGCGGGTCTGATAGCACACGGCGTCAAGGGCGGCGCGCACAATATCTGGAATCCCGGAATCGCGTGTCAGCCCGGTGATGCTGGCCCGCGCGTGAGGATCCCAATAAGGCGCGCCCAGCCCAGTGAACGCCGGCACCATATAGACGTCTCCATGGGGGTCGGCTTGCATCGCAAGGCGTTCGGCATCCTCGGCCTTTTCTATCAGCTTCAACCCATCGCGCAGCCATTGCACGCTGGCCCCGGCCATAAAAATGCTTCCCTCCATGGCGTAATGCGCTTCGCCCTTCAGGCGATAAGCCAGCGTCGTCAGCAGTCTGTGCGAAGAGCGCAGGCGCCGGGACCCGGTATTGAGCAAGATAAAACACCCCGTCCCGTAAGTTGATTTCAGCATCCCCGGCTCGAAACACGCCTGGCCGATACCCGCCGCCTGCTGATCCCCGGCAACGCCGCAAATCGGAATGTCCGTCCCAAGAATGCTTTTATCCGCCACGCCAAAATCGGCCGCGCAGTCCAGAACTTCCGGCAAAATCTCGCGGGGAATGTCGAGCCATGACAGGATTTCTGAATCCCAGTCCAACGTTTCAATGTTAAACAGCATTGTGCGCGAGGCGTTTGTGGCGTCTGTGACGTGACGCGCGCCCTTGGTAAGATTCCAGATCAACCAGGAATCCACAGTGCCGCACGCCAATTCGCCCCGCTCCGCCCGCGCCCGCGCGCCAGGGATATGGGTCAAAAGCCAGGCGATCTTCGTGGCGGAAAAATAAGGGTCGAGCAGCAATCCCGTTTTCTCCGTGATCGACTGGCTAAGCCCGCGCGCCTTTAATGCGGCGCACTGATCCGCCGTGCGCCTGTCCTGCCAGACGATGGCGTTGTGAAGCGGCTGGCCCGTCGCCCGGTCCCATAATATTGTGGTCTCCCGCTGATTGGTAATCCCGATGGCGGCAATCCTTTTGGCGTCGCCAAATTCCTCCAGGGCGCGGCGGCATACGTCCTTTGTCGCCCGCCAGATTTCCTCCGCATCGTGCTCCACCCACCCCGCTTGCGGAAACACCTGCGGCAGCTCGCGCGCGCTTTGTGCGCGCGGCGCGCCTTGCGCGTCAAAGATAATGGCCCTGGTGCTGGTTGTGCCCTGGTCAATGGCCAGAATGCAATCGGCTTGCCTCCCGCTCACGGCGCACTCCCTTCATCGCTCAACGACATGGGCAAAGAAGCGGCGACTCTGTCCGCAATTTCAGGGACAAGCCATGGGCGCCAGACCTCCGGCTTTTCGGCTAAAAAATCTTGCGCCACATCGCGCATCCGGCGACCTGGTTGCGCGCGCAGCGACGCCAGAGCTTCGCTCACCAACGCATTCGATGTGCGGTACTTTGACAAAAAGGCTATCAATTGCGGTGCTTGGCTCTTAAAGCTTGAATTGACGCCGATCACCACCGGCACCAATGGATAAGCAACCGGATGGGTGTAATCATTCCGCAGCGCCATCGCTTGCCAATCTTTTTCATTATAGGGCGGCTCTTCCAGCATCACCAGATCATATTGCCCCAAAATCCATGTCGGCCCCCAGTAATAAGCGACAAACGGTTTGCCGCGTTTGTAATTCGATGCAATGGCGTTCGCCAGAGCCGCGCCCGCGCCGGGGCGGAAATTGGTGAAAGATTCCCATACGCCATAGGCTTCCAGTTTTCTCGTGTTAATCTGCTCGCAAGACCACCCCAGGATGCAATTATAAAAGCGGCCCTTTGCGGGCTCTTCCGGGTCGGCCAGTAAGGCCTTGTATTTCGGCAGATCGTAAATTGTTTTTAAGTCAGGCGCGCTCGCCTCAATCCCGCGCGCGAGATCTCCTTCGATCATGTAACGCGGCACAAAAAAACCTTGCACCGCATCGGGAAAGTTGACGCCGACGTCCTCGACCTCTCCGCGGGCCACGCCTTCATCCCAAGCTTTGGTGATATTGTCCCGCCAAACTTCCATCATGATATCGACATCTCCCCGCCGCAAACCAGCGATGAGAGGAATGGTCGTCCCGGGGATGACCTCGGTCCGGCAGTCAAATCCCTTTTCAATGATGATGCGCGCCACCTCTGTGTGAAACGCGTTGCTGTCCCAATCAAGACCGGCAAAGACAATGGGGCGCTCCACGCCACACGCCGGATTGCTGACGCGCGTTTCCTCCGAACACGCAGCCAGCCCGCCCAGCAAAAACGCCGCGCCCGCCAAGGCGGCTTTTTTCCAAAGATCAACCATTCGCTCATACCTCTATTGGCCAAATTTCGACGCAGCTTAGCATGGATAACTGCGCCCAAAGAGACGACCGCCCCATATACTGTCGCAACCCTACCCCCACACACCAGATATAGGCAATCATATCAGTGGAATAAGCAGCATCCTCCTTACTCCATTTAATCCGGTATTAACGACATGGCCGTAGGCTTAATTTGATTTAAATTTTAAGCGCCGTTATTACGCGCGACCGAGGGCAATATGAATGCGCTCAATACTCAGTTCGACCGCTTGATGGCTATGGCCCGGGACACCGGGCAGGGGGACAAAAGCGCGCTTGTCAAAGGCATGGTCGCGCTGCTCGTCGCGGATGCAAAAATGCTCCTCGCGCGCGACCGCGAGACCATGGCCGGCATTGTGCGCCAAGCGCTGGTCGGCGCGCCTCTCTCCTTGCGCCTGCATGTCGCCAATCAAGTGGCTGCGTGCGTTTTGGCGCCCTCCGGGCTTGTTCTTTCCCTGGCGCAGGATCAGATTGAAGTTGCGGGTCCCATCCTCAAAAGCGATGCGACAATAAAACCCGAAGACCTGGCCATGCTCGCCCTGACGCTGAGCGCTGATCACACATGCCTCATCGCCGGCAGAGAAGACCTTAATGCGCGCGCCGCTTCTTCCTTGATCACGCGGGAGCATGAAGGCACGCTGATCAATCTCGCCAACAACCATATGGCCGAGATCGATATTTCCGATTTGGCCAGACTGGTCACGCTGTCGGCCCGCTATGTCGCATTGCAATTGCCCCTGCTGCAACGCGGCGATCTTCCTCTTATCCTTATCCAACGCCTCTATGCAAACGGATCGAAGACGCTGCAAGATTTCATCCTCGAGATATTTGGCGAGGATGCGGCCAAACCGATTGTAGAATTTAACGTCGCTAACCTTGAAATCATCGATCTCAGCCCCCCTCGTCCAAGCGCAGACCAGATCGAGGCGCAAATTGACGCTTTGGGCGGCCGCTTGCGTCCGGCACTCCTTCTCAAAGCCCTGCACAAAAAAGACACAGGCCTCTTCAAAGCGCTTTTGGCCCGCCTCACCGGCGTTAACGTCGAAGACGTGCGCGATGTGCTCTCCGAACATGGCGGCCCGCAATTGGCCAAGGGGTGCCTCGCCGTGGGACTCAGCCGGGCGACCTTCGAAACCCTCTATCTGGTCAATCGGGGCTTGCAAAACCTGCCCTTCATCATGCCGGAGGACGAGCGGCGGCAAGTTGATGAGATTTTTGCAAATTTATCGCAAAACCAGGCCCTTTCCGACCTGCGTCTGTGCGCGTGAGGTTTTTTTGGCCAAATCATGATTCTTCCTGCTAATGTCCGGCCATGTTGGACCGACCCCGCGCATCACATGATTTGAAAACCGCCCCCAAAGCGTCGCTGATCGACCCCTTTGGGCGCTCCATTAGCTATTTGCGTATCTCCGTCACGGACCGGTGTGATTTTCGCTGCTCCTATTGCATGTCGGAACATATGACATTCCTTCCCAAGCCGGAAGTGTTGTCATTGGAGGAATTGGACCGGCTGTGCACGGCGTTTGTGCGCAAGGGCGTGCGCAAAATTCGCATTACCGGCGGCG
>JAJFIM010000503.1 GCA_021774995.1 Alphaproteobacteria bacterium
ACCGGGTCATACCGGTTTGCAACAAATCGCAAAACAAAAAAACCAAACGCGGCGGAGACGAGGAAGGCAATGATTCCGGTGATGATCGTAACGGGTGGGTCGCGCGAGACGAGGCTAGAGGCAAAAATGACCAAAGCCGATGCCGCAAAGCCCAGCGCGAAGGGCGCTCTGTTGCACAGGAAATAGGATTTCTCGTATTCTCCTTTGAGGCTTTTTTGAAGCGCGCGCCTGCTGCCTGCGATGCGTTCATGGTTTTTATCATCGAAAAGAATTTCGCCGCTCCAGTCAAACAATTTATTGGCAAGGCTTTTTTCACCAGGAGATAAAAGAGCGTCATCGCCGCTAGCTTCTTTTTGCAAGCGATAAGTCTTGTCGTCTTCCTCTTCTTTAATTGTGACATAGCCCTTTACAGCCATATCGATGATGGCGGCGGAATAGGCTTTTTGATCGAAGGCCATGCGGCGCACAAAACGCGTTGCGGCCGGGGACAAGCCTGCCGGCGGGGCGAAGCGGGGAAAGATCACGCCTGTTTCGGGGTCGCGGCCAACCCTGTTCCACATGAAAAGGTAATAAAGGAGAACGATGAACAATCCACCGAGCACCGCGCCGGCAGCGGCATTGTCGGAGAGAAAATAGTTTAATTTTTGAGATGAAGTGGGCGCCGTCACGACGCCTTTGGGCCAGGCGACGGCGATGGTGAAGCCTTCTCCCGGCTCCAGCGCGCGCGTGGTTTCAAATCGCGCCTTCCCGGCGCTGATCGATTGCAGATAATCGCCGCCCTGCGCGCCGGGGGGGCCGGTATAGGCGGCATGCTGAATGATTTCTGCGCCGCTCGGTAGGGTGATCCGCGCGACGGCCCTGTCGATGGGAAAGGCCCAGTCAGACCCCGTCACGTTCCAGTAAAGCTCGTCAAAATCGTCGAAAAATCCGATCTGCCGCGTGGTTTTGTAGGTAATGACGTAACTATGGGCGCCGCGTTCAAGAAAAATATCCCCCCGGCCAATGCGGATGCGCGTTCCGTTGGCGATCGATTGCAGGCTATAGGACTCCGGCCCGCCATCGCGCTGCACGCCTAACACCTCAAAGCCCACCCGCACTCTATTGCCCGCGCGGTCATAGTAAGTGGTTGGAAAATCACGGAAAATACCGCGTTTAATCTGTACGCCCTCGACAATGACGTCGATGGTTTCGGTGACGATAAGTTCGGCGGCCTTCGTAATTTCAATATCGCTGAAAAAGCGCGTGATGCGTTCGGCGGAATTGGCCGGGGAAAGAGTTATGCTCAGTCCGATGAGGACGGCTAACGAAAAAAAGAGCGCAGTGCGTTTTGTCATTTGTTTTTAAAGCGTAGATTTTTAGGAATTGAAGGAGACTTCAGGGACGGCGCGATCGGCGGCGTCGTCAATTTCAAAAAATTCGGCTTTGCGGAATGAAAACCCGCTGGCGATGAGATTGCTTGGGAACGATTCTACCGCGATATTGAGATTCCGCACCGCGCCGTTGTAATAGCGCCGCGCCATCTGGATTTGATCTTCCGTTTCGGAGAGGTCTTTTTGCAGGCTCAAGAAATTTTCATTGGCTTTGAGGTCCGGATAGTTTTCAGCCACGGCAAAAAGACGCCCAAGGGCTGCGGTGAGTTGGCCTTCTTTCTGACCGCGCTCAGTGATGCCTTGCGCCTGCATACTCTGTGTGCGCAATTGCGTTACCTCTTCCAGAGTGCCTTTCTCGTGCGACGCATACCCCTTCACTGTTTCGACGAGATTGGGGATGAGATTAGCCCGGCGTTTGAGCTGGGTCTCAATGCCGCTCCATCCTTCCTCGACGCTTGTTTTTTTGCGGACCAGATTATTATAAGCAGTCACGCCATAAAGCAGGGCGGCGACAATCAGGCCAAGGATAATAGTGAGGATAGTCATGAGCGATCCTTCTCGTCCCGTATGATCCGCCACATGATAGAGTCAATAGCGTCAATAAGCCAGTATTCTTGCGCCCTTGCCACAGGCTGCAAGTTTACCGCAAATGAACCTGTGGAATAAGGTCAGTCGCGCTTAAAAAGACGTTTGATGGTGAAGATGACGGTTATGATCAGCATGAAGCCGATAAAACGGATCACAAGAACCGATGCGTCAAGGGCGAGGATTTCATTCCAGATTTGCGAGGTCACATTTTCCACGCTGGCCCATTCATGTTTGAAGGCGATGCTGACGAACTGATCAACGATCAGCGCCAGCGCTGAAAAATAAATGATATTGCCGTAGCGCCTCATGGTGATGGCGGCAAAAACGGCAATCAAAAGCCCGACGGTGGAATTGACGGCGTTAAATGATTGCGTCAGTACTGTAATGAGTGAGTCTGGCATGGATTCCCCTCCCTAAATTCCCAAGTTCCGCTCAAGCGCGAAAGACTTGAAACGGAAGTTATTTGTTGGCGGCTTTTAAGCGCCCCCAAGCCGCCGCGAAGCGCACAGTCTATCAGGTGCGGGGCGGCAGGGACAAGCCGCGTTTAAAAAGGGGCGGGAATTAGCGTTAAAAACCCCGGAATTGTAGGAAATTTTTCCTGAAATATCAAATTTCAAGCGTGATCATCCGGGAGATTTTGGCGATATCCGCGACTGCCGAGCTGTCGGGAGAGCGGTGAAGGATTGGCGTTTGGTGACGGATCGCTTCTTTCACTTTTGGATCGCGGTGCACCAGACCGGCTAATTTCAGCTCGATACTGAGGAAGTTCCGGCAGGCATTCGCAAGAGAGGCGAATGTTCTTTGACCTTGCATTTTGCTTGGCGCCTGGTTGACGATGATATGGAAGCGGGTTTTGGGATCATACCGCGCAATCACTTTAATATAAGCGTAGGCGTCGGTAAGAGATGTAGGCTCGTCCGTGAGCACCACAAAAACATTTTCACCTTCCAACGTCAATTTAGTGACGGCGGTATCGATGCCGGCGGGCAAGTCAATAATGAGATAGTCGTAATGTCCAGACAGACTGATCAAGCCTTGAATGAGTCCGTTGAGCTCAGCGCCGCTCAATGAGCCCAGAGAACCTGAGCCTGATTTTCCCGCTAGAATATGGAAGTCAGCGCCTGGTTTGGATTGCGCCGCGTCAGCCCCTTGATAAGAGCAGATAGCGTCTTCCAGCGTGACCTGCCCGGCAATCACATCTCCCAGATCAAAGGGCGGCATAATGCCAAGTTGAACATCAACATTGGCCAATCCTAAATCGCCGTCAAATAAGAGGACGCGCTTGCCCGAAGCGGCGAGTGAGTGGGCCAGAGTGATCGAGACAAACGTTTTTCCAACCCCTCCTTTGCCTGAGGCTACCACCAGGAGGTTGGACGTTTTCTGGCGAGGGCGCCCCGCCGGGAGTTTAGAGTTGTGAGATTGAGAGGTCATGATGCGACTCGTTTTACGGGCTGGATATTTTGTGGAAGAGGGACGGATGGCAGGGAGAGATCTTCACCTTGATAATGGAGACGGCGGTTTCCGAGAATTCTTTGCGCCACGTCCTGCGGCGTAAAGCACTCGAGACCGGCGCCGATATAAGGAGATTGGCTATAGTGCGCGAGCGTCAGATGGCATGCGTCAATGGCGGAAAATATGCTGCCCAAACGGCGTGCGGCGTCAAGCCGCGTGACAATGGCGCGGGCGACGCCCAAAGGCGCAAAAGATTTTATGGTTTCGATTAATTCAGCGCCTTCGTGGCCTGCGGCGATGACGAGGACCGGTTCGGCATTGGCCGCGCGGGCGAATGCGGCCAGATCATCGATTTCTTTTGCATTATAGGGGTTGGTCGCCGGCGTATCGATAAACACGGATAGTGTTGGCGCGGCGGCTAAGCCCTCGGTGATGTTTTTCAATGCGCCGGGCGTGGCGGCCGTTGCGGCGCTGCGTCCCATCACCTGCGCCAATGCGTCCAATTGGTCAACGGCGCCGGTCCGTAAAGTGTCCGTTGTGATGAGATGCGTCTCCAGGCCTTGCAGCACGGCCCGCGCCGCCAGTTTTGCCGTGGTCGCCGTCTTGCCCACGCCCGGCGCGCCAACCAGCATGATGGGGCGATTGGGAAATTGCGCAATGGGCTCCATCGAAAAACGCATATCGATCACGCGCGCTAATGTTTCTTCTAGGTCCGTTTCACTGATCGTTTGACACGCCTCCAACACTGCGTGGCCTAAAGGGCGCGAGAACCCATGCTGCGCCAGCGCTTTGCGTAAGAGTTTCATATTCTGAGTATTGACGCCACTGGATGTATCGGCGGGCGCGGGTCCACGGGCGGATGATTCTTCCGGTGCGGATTTAATATCGTCCGGTGAAATTTCAGTTGCGTCAATTGTCCGGCGCGGATGCGCTGGTATTGCGCGCCGTTCGATTGCCGCGCGAATTTCGACGCCGCGGCCGCGCGTTGCTTCATGCGTCGAAATGATGATGGCGTCAGGCCCCAACGCATGGCGCACTTCTTCCATGGCGAGCGCCATGGTGGGGGCTGAGAACATTTTAACCCGCATAATAAACTAAGTTAACCTCCAACATTCTGTTAGATTTGGCCTAAGGTTTTAAGCCTTGCCTGGGGATGGATTTCATTTTGCGACATGACGACGGTTTGCGCGCGAAACCGTTCAATAATTGAGCGTACGAAAGGGCGCGCCAATGGGCTTGTTAAAAGCACGGGAACTTCGCCTTGGGAGGCGATATCCTCAAACTGGGTGCGAACCGTGGCGATAAATTCCTGAAGCCTGCTCGGCGCCATGGAGAGTTGTCTATCTTCTCCCTGTCCGATCAAGGATTCAGCGAAGCTCTGTTCCCAAGCCGGTGAAAGAGCGATCAAAGGCAAATGTCCTTCCGCGTTAAAATTAGCGTTGCAAATCTGCCGCGCCAGGCGGGCGCGCACATGCTCCGTAATCTGTACGATATTTTGCGTATGAACTGCGGATTCCGCGACGCCCTCCAAGATCGTCGGCAAATCCCGGATGGAAATCCGCTCGCCGAGGAGCGACTGCAACACGCGTTGCACGCTGGTAACCGAGATTTGAGAGGGGATCAGATCATCGACCAGTTTTTTATGCTCTGCCGGCAAATCGTTCAGTAGTTTATTGGTTTCCGCGTATGACAAGAGTTCGGACATGTTTTCTTTGAGGATTTCGGTTAAATGCGTTGTCAGCACTGCGGCCGGATCAACCACTGTGTAGCCCCTGAAGGAAGCTTCTTCTCTTAAGGCTTCTTCAATCCATGTAGCGGGCAGGCCAAAAGTTGGTTCAGTGGTGTGCATGCCCGGAAGGTCAACTTGGCAACCGCGCGGATCCATGATTAACAAATTGCCAACCATCAACTCGCCATGGCCAGCTTCCATCTCCTTGACCCGTATCACATAGTTTTGCGGTGAGAGCTGCATATTATCGAGAATGCGCACTGACGGCATGATAAAACCCATCTCTGTGGCAATCTGCCGGCGCAGAGATTTGATTTGATCGGTCAGACGATGTCCTTCGGCGTCATTGATCAGCGGCAGCAATCCGTATCCAAGTTCAATGCGCAGCAGATCCATTGCCAGCGTTGCGCTGATTGGCTCTTCGGCGGGAATTTGATTTTCTTGCGCTTCGACCTCTGCTTGTTTTGTTTGATCGCTTTTATATTTTTTCAGGACTGAAATTTTCCATGCGCCGTACCCGGTCCCCGCAGAGAGTAGCAGAAAAGGAATTACCGGCATGCCGGGCAGAACCGCCATCATCAACATCAAAAAAGAAACCATGCCAAGCGCTTGTGGGTAGAAAGAGAGCTGACCGAAAAGAGCTTTGTCAACGGCGCCGTCCACCCCGGCTTTTGAAACCAATAATCCTGCGGCCGTGGAGACGATAAGGGCGGGCACCTGGCTGACGATACCGTCCCCCACTGTCAGTAAAGTATAGCTTGTACTGGCTTCCCCAAATGACATATCCATTTGAGCGACGCCGATAATGATGCCGCCAATCATATTGATGAGCGTGATCAAAAGGCCTGCGATCGCATCGCCGCGCACAAATTTTGAAGCACCATCCATCGAACCGAAAAACGAACTTTCTTCTTCCAGTTCCTTTCGCCTTGACTGGGCTTCCTTCTCGTCGAGCAAGCCTGCAGCAAGGTCGGCATCAATTGCCATCTGTTTGCCGGGAATGGCATCAAGCGTAAACCTGGCGCCAACCTCCGCAATTCGGCTTGCACCCTTGGTGATAACCATGAAGTTCACGGTAACCAGAATGACGAAAACAATGACACCGATCACAAAGTCTCCACTCATGACAAAGGTGGCAAAGCCTCTAATAACATCGCCGGCGGCAGCTTCTCCCAGGTGACCGTCGCTCAAAATCAATCGGGTTGTCGAAATGTTGAGGGAAAGCCTCAGCATTGTGGCAATCAGAAGAACAGTTGGGAAGGATGAGAAATCCAGAGGCTTTTGAATCCACAAGGCAACCATCAGGATCAAAACTGAAAAGGCGATGGAAAAAGCAAGACCTATATCGATTAGCCACGGTGGAATTGGCAAAAACAGGACGGCGAGAATGAACAGAATAAAGATCGCAAAGATCACATCCCGACTGCCGTCGCCACCAGAAAATGCAGGTGTGGATGCTACCCGTTCAGTCATTTATTATTCTCCATACACAACAGCTCTACATCGAGCAAAATTGGAAATCTCTGATAGCCAGAACATTATGCGGGAGTTCAAAACCCCGTTGAAATTCTGGAATAGGCAAGTGTTGACAGTAGGCTTATCTGAGAAGCCATAAAAGGAGCCGCAATTGAGGAAACTACAAGTACGGCGACGATTTTTGGAATGAATGTCAGTGTGATTTCCTGAATTTGAGTCAATGCCTGAAGCAATGCAATGAATGGTCCCACCACCATCGCAGTTATAACAATCGGCGCGCACACTTTCAGCAAAGTCTGGAACGAAAACTGGATAAGTTCTAAAGCTTCCGCTTCATTCATTTGATGAATACCCTGTTTTTACTGAATGACAACGCCATTGGTAATTGGCATTGTTGCACCATTATCCAGTTTTGCGAGCAGTCCGTCCTTGGTCAGTTCCACCGAAACCACGGTTCCGCTTAATTCTCCATCAGCCGAAGTAATCTTGTGTCCGATTACATCTGTTGCCTGCCCCAGCAGGTTGGACTGAATAAGCGAATTGAGCTTGTCATTCGTTTGTATCTGTTGCTCAACACTGGAAAATGAAGCCAGTTGTGCCAGATATTGGGCAGAATCTTTTGGTTCTGTCGGATCCTGGTTCTTCAATTCAGCCACAAGAAGCGTCAAAAAGGCATCATAGTCGGCAGCATTTGCCGATGAACCGGATGACGATGAACTTGTCGTGCTGGAGGTCTGGGTTGTTGAGGTAACTTGTCCTACATCTGACATATTATTGATCCTTCGTCTTCTGTATCGATCGCAGAGAGTTGTTCTGCCGGCTCTTTCAAGGTCGGGTGCATCACCTCTGATTCAATTGGATATAGAGTTCGGATCAGCTTCAGTGCTGCGAACGTGTTTCCAGTTGAAACCTCAATGTCGACCAGCTTGACCCCTTGTACCAATTCAGGGTTTTCAAGACTGCCAAGTAAATTTGCTACCATCTGCCTAAACAGTTTCTTGGGTTCCGCAGCGTTTGCCGGGTCCATCAAGAGCATTTGCACAACGAAATATAATTGCTTGAGTGGCGTTGTCGCTTCATCCTTGTGAAGTACGTGATTTTCAAGCAGAAAGGTTGCATCATTGAGCAGTTCCATCGAGACTTTGCGGTCAACCCGCAAAACAGCTCCATTAATAAACAGCCGATGATTAGCATGAATAAAAAGGCGTATGTTTCCCACTAGTTTATTCCCCCTACTATTGCCTCAGAAATTTCCCTGACCGGTCTGAACTGGATGGACTCATCCCGGCGCATTTTGTCCAGGTGCTTTAGAATGAAAATTCCAATTGAGATGAGTGCTGCTTTGAATTCATCCGCATTCTCGTTTTCAGGAGATGCCAGATCATTCAAAAAGTAATTCCAGATTCTTGTAGTATCGCTTATCGTTTGAACGCGCGCGCTAAAATCGGTCGGCGAACTGTCACACATGTTCATTTGAACAATGGAGCGTTCAATGACTTCCTTCTCCGATTCCCGGGCTTCGTCCTGGGCATCTTCAACGGTGTCAGAATAGGCGTGGTTAAACATACTGTTTTACTTTCAGGTTACATGGTCCGGTCGCAGGTTTTTGGTCCATAGGTCATCCGGTTAGATATAATTCAGAATTGATAGAGACTGGATTTTTGCAGTCACCGCATAAGATGTCTGCAATCCAGCCGAGAGTTGG
>JAJFIM010000504.1 GCA_021774995.1 Alphaproteobacteria bacterium
CCCGATGACGTGATGCTGACCCGCGATGATGGGACGCCTGCCGAAGAACTGATCATCTCGGTCCTCGACCCAGATCGTCTGCCTGGACCCACCCCACCGGGTGTGAACTTTGACTATGTCTTCACGCTGGATGCGGGTGACGCCGACAACGTTGATGGCTTTGCCACAGTGACCTTCCCAAATCTGGACGGGTTGGCGCCGGGGGAAACGCGACCGGTGTTTTCATTCGATCACGACGCTGGAGAGTGGGTGATTACCGGACAGGCTGTTGTGTCCGAAGATGGGAGAGTTCTGGAAACGACAGAGGGCGGGGTTCGGACGTTGGGTTGGCGAGGGTTAGGTGACAAACCTATTGACGATCAAAATACCAACCCGCGGCCTAGTGAAGGAGCACCTGACAATGATGGTGATGGTATTCCAGACCCCTTTGACCTCGACGACGACAACGATGGTATTCCGGATGTAAATGACCCCGATGCCGATGGAGATGGCGAGGAAGATCCCGAAGAATTTGAAGCGAACTTTGCCCTAAAGTACACGATAGACGTTGGCGAGCTTCAGTTAAAAGCAAATGCGGGCGTGCAAATTGTATTACCGCCAGAGGTCACTGCAAGGCTTGATCAACTAATTGTAGATTTTATTCAAAACTCGAATGTTGGCTTCTCTGGAAGCATTGGTCTTTTCGAAGGCTTTGAGGATTCAGACCGTTTTTCAGTTACTACCGATGTTAGCCCCACAGTTGCAAATATTTTGGACCGCTACGAAGGTGCAATAGGGGTTGGGGTAAGAGCCGCGGCTTCTATTGGTGCCAGTATAGGATTAGGGGCTGAGCTTGATATTGAGGTATCAGAAGCAGAAATTGAAATTGACGATGCATTTATTGACCCAGGTGGAGTTGACTTTAGTGCATCTGTATCATTAGGCTTACCGGCCGTAATTGAAGACTATTTTGCGTTTGTTCCTACTTCGATTAATGTTGGACCAATTAGGTTGGCTGGATTTCCACGGCTTGAACTACCTGACCCTCCAAGTTTGAGCGTACCTCTTTTACGCGACTCTGGTGTAATCGATGGCCCAGACCTGACTTTTAAATTGAACGCGGGTGCTAATTTGAGCGTTGAAACTTCCGCAACCGCGAGAGCGACCGCTTCGCTATTTGTCTTTCCTAAAGTTGTGAATGAACCAGGCGCAAAATTCATGGTATTTTCTTTGGCAAGTTTTGAGGACCCGTTACAAACTGAGACTAGTCTGTCTACAACCACAACTCAAGAACAGTCACCAACAATCGATTTTGGGCAAATTCCGGTAAATTTACAACGCAGTGTTTCGGATACCCAAACAATCTACTACTTGTTTCAAACATCTGATGGATTTGATTTTCGGGGTTCTGTAAGTCCGGGGGAAGCAATCTCGCAAGCAATTAGTAGTGATGTTGACTTCACTCTATATGCCTATTCGCCATTTTTTAACAGCGTCGCGACCGAGTTGGTGGAAGCAGGTGGTTCGTTACCAGAGGACCTCGTTTTTAATCATTTAGGAGGTTTCGACAGAGACACAGATGGAATTGTTGATATTGGCGAGATGATTATTGGTACAGATCCTGAAAATGCCGATTCAGATGGTGATGGGATCATTGACCTTGCCGAAATTGACCAGGGCCTCAACCCTCTCGATGGCGTAGGCTTCCCCACTGGCGTCATCGCCACACTGCAACTCGACGGCGAAGCGAAAGACGTCACCGTCGAAGGCAATATCGATGGCTCCGGCGGTCAGACGGCCTATGTCGCGACGGACGCTGCAGGGATCGCGATCATCGATGCGTCGCAATTCAATCAACCGATCCTGCTTTCGCAAATCGACCTGCCCGGCGACAATGCCGATATCGCCGTTGACACGGGTCGCGGGCTTGCGTTTGTCGCCGCAGGTGCTGCTGGCATGCACATCGTCGATGTTTCCGACCCTGAAAACCCGCAACTGCAAGACACAGTCTCAATACCCGGCGGTTTCACTGAAGTTACTCTCGGCAGCGGACTCGTCCTTGCGGGTGGATCGGATCTGCTGTTCCTCAACCCTGCGACGGGTGACATACTCGGTGAACTCGAACTACTCGGCAATGTCGTCTCCATCGCCGTCGAAGGCGGTCTTGCCGCGGTAAGTACTACCTCGAACGAACTTCACGCTGTCGACATCAGCAGCGGTGTTCCCATCTTGCGCGGCTCTGTCGACATCCCGGCGGTGGCTGCCGATAGTACGCCAGCCGGAGAGGTCTTTCTGCAATCTGGTATCGCCTATGTCTCAAACGGTAATGTCGGTGTACTTACCACTGGCCCACGCCCAGACCCACTCGGTGGCTACGCCACATTCGATCTGAGCGACCCGACCATTCCGACATTGATTTCTGCGCCAGACACGCCGGGGGGCATCCAAGCCACGAACCTCGATACGATCACCAATGGATCAGGCCTTGCCATCGTTGCAGCGGGTGGTCGAGGTCTGCAAATTCACGGTGCGAGTGACCCGTCCAGCACATACGACCTGATCACTGAAATCGACACGCCGGGCGTAGCAAATGCCGTAGCTTTGGCCAGTGGAATTGCCTATGTCGCGGATGGATTCGGCGGTTTGCAAGTCGTTAACTTCTTACCGTTCGATGCGGGAGGCGTTGCGCCGACACTCAGTATTGACACCAATGCGATTGACGCTGATCCAAACACGGATGGTATCCAGGTGGAGGAAGGACGTTCGGTCTCCGTCTCTCTGGCAGCCGAAGACGATATTCAAGTTCGCAATGTACAACTGTTGGTCAACGACGAAATCGTTCAGAATGATGTTTCGGCACCATTTGATTTGAACTTTGTGGCGCCATCATTGGCGGATGGCGACACGTCACTTTCGGTTGAAGTACAGGCATTTGACACTGGCGGTAATGCGTCAATGTCAAACATGCTGACCTTCGGAATCATTCCAGACATTACGCCGCCAGAAGTGACCTCAATTTTGCCTGACAACGGCGCTTTGGTTCTGGAAGGTCGCGGTACACTGCAACTTCGCTTTAGTGAGGCGATTAATCCAGATACTTTGACAGTCGATAATTTCCAAATTTCGACAAACGATGGATTTGATCCGGTTCCAGCGGCGAGTGTAACTATCTTTGGTGAAGATCAAATCGCGGTCGTGTCCTTCGGTGATTTGCCTTTGGGCAAATACGAGGTAATATTTGATCCGGCAGGTGTATCTGATCGCGCTGGAAATGAAGTGCAGGATGGGTCAACGTCCCGATCCTTTGAAGTTGTTGATGCATCGGCGATTTGGGCCAATGAAGCGGGTGGTAGTTGGACGACAGCCAGCAATTGGCTTAGTGGAACGGTGCCAGATGGTAACGATATTGCGTTTATTCCTGTAACGACCAACGGTGTAGATTTTAATAGCTCTGCAGTCCAAGAATTGATCGGTTTGCGGCTAGGCGGAGACTTCTATCTGTCGAGAGGTAATTTCTCGGCTGAGTTCATTGATGTTTCGTCCGAAGCAACATTCACAGTTCGTGGCGGAAATTTGGAGGCAACAACCGTCGGCGGTGCCGGTAATTTTGTTCTAACAAACGGATCTCTTTCTAACGTTTTGATTGAGAATGACGCTTTGTTCAGTGGTTCGTTATTCACGATTAACGATGGCCTTACGTTGAACGGTAGCATTAAAATTGCTGAAAATGCGTTTAACGGTCAACTGCGTTTCAACGGTGAGCAAACGGTTTTAGGTACTGGCGAACTAATTTTAGATCTAAATAATTCTGGCTTCTCCAATTCTGTTCAATTTAGCGGATTGTCTTCGTCTGTATCAGAGGTTTTGACGTTTGGTGAGGATTTGACGATTCGAGGGCAGGGGACGGTATCTACGAATCGGTCTGAGGATACGCTGCGTTTCCTGGGTGATGTGATTGCTGAAGATGGTGCATTGACGCTGACGCGAGTGGACCAGGGTGGCGCGATACTCTCGGTGTCTGAGCGAAATGGCGGTCAGCTGAGCATCTCCGGGCTTCAGGACGCGGTTCTTCAGGTTGCGGGTGGCTCGGATGTTGGGTTGTCGGGTATTGTTGAAGATGTGACGATTTCGGGCGCTGGCGAAGTGACGTTTAGTTTGGTGCGTGCGCAGCGTCTGGATGTGCAGGGGAACGCTGAGGTCGACGCTGCTGGCACGTTCGGAAACACCATGACCGTTGATGGCGGTTTGAATGTGGACGGGCGACTTGGGGTTGCTGGTACATCGCAGCGCCAGGCGGCATTGAATTTTGAGGGAGATCAAGCCGTGACCGGGACCGGCACGATTGATCTTAGTAGGGGTAATGCGAGCGGTGCGGAGACCATCTTCAACACGTTGGGGTTCCGTGGAGATATTTCCGGTGTTGACGAGACCCTGACTTTTGGCGCAGATTTGACGCTGCGTGGACATGGTACGATTGCAGGCAACGGCGAAGACGACATTCGCATTCTGGGCACGCTTGAAGGTGTCGAGAATGGGTTGCTGACGCTGTCAGAGATCGATAATGACGGGACGGTGATACGTGTGGATGCGTCTGTAGGTGGTGTCGCAGTACAAGGTACCATCGAGGAGACCATCTTTGAAGACGCGCCAGGTCAGACTGGTCGTCTGGAGTTGCTGTCAGGTGTACTCATCGATGTCACTTTGGGCATCGACACCTTTACCGATAACCGCTTCTCCTCAGCAACCTTCCAGGAAGGTTTGCGGCTGGACGATGCCACATTGAGCATCGAGGGCTCCAATCAGATATCCACAACGATCACGGTTAACGGGATCGGGATCCTGGGCACAGGCGAGGTCGTACTGTCGGATGTCAATCGGATCGATACCGAGAGTGTCTTCAATACCTTAACGTTGCGTGGTGTAGAGACAGGTGCCGAGGCCATCCTGATCGATGAGGGCGTCACTGTTCGCGGCACCGGTACCGTATCCAACAGCTTTAGCACCGGTGATACGCTGGATATTCAAGGCGCGCTGTTGGCGGATAATGGTCTGCTCAGTCTCGGTGCTGTTGGACAAGCCATCACCGGCACCATTGGTGCGACCGCGGATGGTATTCTGAGCGCCGGAGGCGTCCTTGAGATCGCTGAACAGGGTACTTTGTCCATCGGTATCTTCAACGATGGTAACGGTCGGATCGATCTGAACGGCAGCACATTGCTTCAAGGTGGGACAATTGCCTTGGACGTGGCTACCGATTTCACAGCCAATCTTGGCGACGAATTCATAATTGCTACTAGCCGCTTCAATGCAGACCCATTCCAGGGGGTATTCCAGGGTTTTGAAGGTTTTGATCTGGCGGGTGATCAGGCCTTTACCATTGTGGAAGGCAACGACGGCACCTTTGACACTCTCTCCCTCCGCGTCGTCACAGATGCTCAAGCACTCAGTGATGGCACAATCGGTGGCAGCTTTACGCCTGACCCGGTTACAGTACCGGTGCGCGAAGCGATTCAAGTGAATGCGCTGTCCGAGGTGACGCAGTTTGTGGAGATCACAGGGCGCGAGACTGGAACGGGTCCGGTCTCGACGAGTACAAGCACCACCACATTGAATGACGTTGTTTTGTCCTCCGAACTGGAGGTTGAAGCGACATCGACGCGGGCCACGACACTCAATATCGAGGCGGGTCTCATCCTGAACGAAAATCTGTCTGTTATCGGCAATGCAAATCGCGCGGCAACGTTGCAGTTCCAAGGCACGCAAACCGTGGACGGAACCGGCGATATTCTTATGTCCCGTGAGAACGTGATTAATGATGGTCTTGTGCAAAATACGATTACATTCAGCGGGCGGCATTCTGGCGACGAGCTTCTGACGTTCGGTGAAGCGGTCGACTTTATCGGCACGGGCTTGGTTTCTGCAGGTGGTAGTGGAGACTATTTGCGCATCCTTGGCAATGCTGTGGCGACAGAAGGCCAAGTTCTGACCATCAGTGATCTGGATAACGGCGGGGCTGATCTTGGCGTCAATTCGGATAACGGCACCGTTGTGTTGGACGACGATGTTCGCGCGGTCCGCCTTGTCGATGCAGGCACGGATAATTCAGCCGTTTTTGCTTCTGGTGCGCGCTTAATTGATGTGACGCTCGGAGTGGATGGCGTGGTGTCTGTGCCATTGTCGGGTTTCTCTTCGACATCCGTGGACGTGAACAGCGGCCTAACATTGGAGGACAGCAACATTCGTGTCGAAGGAACCGCGTTCAATAGTGCGACGGTCACCATTGCTGGCGAACAGACCATAGCCGGTACTGGCGCAATCCTTTTGTCGGACGTGAACGCTGTTGCCGATCTTTCTGTCCTAAACACGCTGACGTTCTCGGGTGTGTCCCAACTGTCGGAGATCATCACAATCGAAGACGGGATTACAATTCAAGGGGTAGGTACAGTTTCCGCATCTCTAGGAACAGGGGATATCATTGATTTTGAAGGACACGTGATCGCGGACAATGGCTTCCTTGACTGGAACGCACAGTTTATCGGCAGCAGCTACACGCTGGGCGCTACTGAGGATGGTCGCTTGTCATTCTCCCAAGATCTGACCCTCACTACGACAACTGATCTTGAACTTGGCTTTGGCGCTCAAACACATGGTCATTTTGATGTCTCGGGTGAGACAACGCTTGCCGGTGATCTGACTTTGGCTATTGCAGACGGTGCAACCGATGGGCTTAACCTTGGCGATGAGTTCCGGATATTCGTTTCGAGTGACGGTTTCACGGGGCAGTTCGATGCATTAAACGGATTTGATTTCGCTGGAGAGAATGGTTTCGCTTTGATCCAGGACGGCGACAGCCTATTCTTGCGTGTGGTCGGTGACACGCAGGCTGGACAATTCCTGCAGCGCGGGGATCTGCCTGCTGGCTCTGATCTTCCGGACATCTCTAGTCTCGCGGACGTCACCTTGGATGCCGCGCTGATTGGTGGGCCTGTGGGCGAGATCATCGGCAGTGCAACGTTCCAGAATGTTTCCGTTGCAGCCGATGCAACAGTGTTGATTGAAAGGTTCGACACTCTGTCGACCTTCGGTGACTTTACACTGGATGGCACCTTCCTGCTTGCGGGTCCAGACCGTGCTGCCACGTTGTCAATTCGTGATGCACAAATGATTGACGGCACAGGTGAGATCATCCTGTCTGATCAAAATGAGACGTCGTCCTTCCAGGTCTCTAACGTTGTTCGATTTGACGGGACATCCTCGTCTGTGCCAGAGGTTTTGACGTTTGGTGAGAATTTGACGATTCGAGGGCAGGGGACGGTATCTACGAATCGGTCTGAGGATGCGCTGCGTTTCTTGGGTGATGTAATTGCTGAAGATGGTGCGTTGACGCTGACGCGTGTGGACCAGGGTGGCGCGGTACTCTCGGTTTCAGAACGTGATGATGGGGAGTTGAGTATTTCAGGGCTTCAGGACGCGGTTCTTGAGGTTTCGGGTGGCTCGGATGTTGGGTTGTCGGGTACTGTTGAAGATGTAACGGTTGCTGGCGCCGGTCAGGTCACCACGTTCAGCTCTGTTCGGGCGCAGCGTCTGGATGTTCAAGGGGATGCTGAAGTCGATGCTGCTGGCACGTTCGGGAACACTATGACCGTTGATGGCGGCTTGAATGTGGATGGACGACTTGGGGTTGCTGGTACATCGCAGCGCCAGGCGGCATTGAATTTTGAGGGAGATCAAGTCGTGACCGGGACCGGTACGATTGATCTTAGTAGGGGCAATGCGAGCGGTGCGGAGACCATCTTCAACACGTTGGGGTTCCGAGGAGATATTTCCGGTGTTGACGAGACCCTGACTTTTGGCGCAGATTTGACGCTGCGTGGACATGGCACGATTGCGGGTAGTGGAGCGGATGATATTCGTATCCTGGGCACGTTGGAAGGGGTCGAGAACGGGCTGCTCACCCTGTCGGAGATCGACAATGACGGGGCGGTGGTGCGTGTGGATGCATCTGCAGGTGGTGTTGCAGTGCAAGGCACTATTGAAGAGACCGTTTTTGAAGACGCACCAGGTCAGACGGGTCGGCTGGAGCTTATCTCAGGCGAGCTCATCAATGTCACCCTGGGCATCGATACCTTTACCGATAACCGCTTCTCCTCAGCAACCTTCCAGGAAGGTTTGCGGCTGGACGATGCCACATTGAGCATCGAGGGCTCCAATCAGATATCCACA
>JAJFIM010000505.1 GCA_021774995.1 Alphaproteobacteria bacterium
TCCCGCTCCGGACTATCCTTCACCTGGCGCCAGGCTTTGTTTCCCAATCGAATCTCTTGTCCGCGCACGGTGGCGGACAGGCCCTCTCCGGGATGTTCGATGACGCCAGGCAAAGGGGTTGCGGGGCCGGCGGCGCGCAGCAGGGCCAGGCAGAGGGGGTGGCGGCTGGCGCTGGCGAGGGACGCGGCGCGCGCGAGATCCTCGGCGTTGATTTCCTCGGCATTGATCAGGTGCGGCGTCCCGCGCGTCAGGGTGCCGGTTTTGTCGAACGCCACGGCGTCAATGACGGCCAGTCGCTCCAGGGCGTCCGGCGCCTTGGCGAGGATGCCTTGTTTCAAAAGCCGCCCCACCGCCGCCACCTGAACGGCGGGCGCGGCAAGCCCCAGCGCGCAGGGGCAGGTGATGATCAGCACCGCGATGGCGTTGATCAGCGCAGCCTGCCACCCAATCGAGGAGAATATGAGCCAGCCGAGAAAAGTGAGCGCAGCCAGAAGGTGAACCGCAGGGGCGTAAACTTGCGCGGCCCGGTCGGCAAGCCGCGCATATTTAGCGCGCGCCCCCTCGGCGGCTTCCATGAGGCGGACAATTTCCGACAAGACCGTACTTTCTCCCGCCGCCGTCACGCGCAGAGAAAAAGGCGCCGATAAATTTATCGTTCCGGCAAAAACGGCATCCCCTATTTTGACCGGCTGGGGAAGGCTTTCCCCTGTCACCATGCTTGCGTCCACGTGTGACGCGCCTTGGCTGAGGACGCCGTCGGCGGGGATATGCTCGCCCATGGCGATGAGCAACGTCATATCCTTTGCCACATCCTCAACAGGGATCAATTGGCGCCGCCCCTCTTCATCGATCCGCGTGGCCGATGCGCAGCGCAGCGCCAAAAGATTATGCGCGGCGGATCTGGCTTTGCTGCGCACGCGCAAATCGAGATAGCGTCCGATCAGAAGAAAAAATAAAAGCATGATGGCGGCGTCGAAATAGACGTAAGAACCGCCGACCATGGTTTCCCACAAGCTCATCCCGGCGGCTGCAATCACGGCCAGGGAAATGGGCGCATCCATATTGAGGCCGCGGGCGGCAAGGGCGCGCGCAGCGGAGCGAAAAAACGGTCGCCCGGCATAGGCGATGGCGGGCAGGGCGATCAACGCCGACAACCAGTGGAAAAAATCCCGCGTCGCGGGCCCCATATCTTCCACCAACCCGGCCCAGACGGAAACTGAGATCAGCATAACATTGGCGGCGGCAAAACCGGCCACGCCGATGGCGCGGAGCAACGATTTTTCCGCGTGGGCGCCAAGGGCGGCGCCCAGAAGCGGATCAAAAGGCTTGGCGCGGTAGCCGAGCTTTGCCAGCATCTGAATGAGCTGTGTGGCGCTGGTCCCTCTTTCGTCCCAGACGAGGGACAGGCGGTGCGTCGTGAGGTTCACGCGCGCCTTGTCGACGGCGTCGCAGCGCAGGAGCGCGCGTTCGATCTTTTGGACGCAAGCCGGGCAGTGCAGGTTTTCGATCACCAAATCAAGGGCGGCCCGGCCCTTATCGTTATGGTGGATAAAGGGGGAGGCGTCGGACAGCGCAACCGGCGTTGTTTTCAATATTGCAGAACCGCGCGCCGTCGGAATAGGATTTGCGCGCGGATGAGAAAAAGCGTCGGCCATTTTTACCGGGTCCTGATGCGCGATTCGCTGACAAAAAGGTCAGCCGCGCCGCGCCGCGCCGTCACCCGGACCTGCCATTGCCCGGCCAAAGGCAGGACGGCGCGCGCGCCATATGCGCCTTTTCCCCGGCTCGGCAATTCCAGACTTTGATCGAACCCATCTTGCGTTGGCCGGCGCAGCATGGCCGTAACGTTCAGCCCTTCCAGGGGCGCGCCGTCCCGATCGACGAAATGGACCGTCAGGATCACGCCGCCATCGTTTTGGAATTCGGCCGAGAGCGTGTGCCGCCATCCAAGCTCGGCTTGGGCGCGGCGCGCCTCAAGGGTTTGATTGTAGTTTAACCCGTCAACATAGGCGTTTTCTTGTTCCAGACCGGTCCATGTGGAAAGAGACCGGTAAACCAAAACGCCGTTGACGCTGAGGATTACGCCGAAAAAGGCGAGGAAGAGGATCAACACGTGCTGGCCCGTGAGGGGCGGCGCGAAGTACGATTTCATTGCTTGCCTCCTACAAATACATTTTTTGTCAGCGCTGTTGTTTGATCGCCAATATCCGTGATGATGAATGTAATCGGCGCCGAAGACACCCCCGGCTCCAGCGCCGGGCTGGTGATGAACGCGCGAAGCGCTCTGATGCTATCGGGTTTTACTGTGATCTGAGGCGGGGTTTGATTTTCCGGAAATCCGATCACCCTTATGCCGGCGGATTTTAATCCTTCGACGGTGAGGGAAAAAGTGCGCTCGGTCGATTTTTTGTTGAGGATCTTGACTGTGTATCCGTTGCGCACCCGGCCATCCGACAGCGTGACAAAGAGAGGGTTTCTGTCCCGTTGAATGTTTAATTCCAGGACGGTTCTGTTAGAAAAACCAAAAACCATAATGCCGCTCACAAGGACAAGAATGGCGACATACATCACTGTTCTGAAACGCAAAAGATTGTATTTTGTCTTCTGGCCCGCGGCGCGCGCGGCGAAATTTTTGTCAGTGTCGTACGCAATAAGGCCTTTGGGCAGGTCTATTTTTGTCATGACCGCGTTGCAGGCGTCGATGCATAAGGCGCATTGAATGCACTCAAGCTGATCGCCATCGCGAATGTCGATTCCCATGGGGCAAACGGCAACGCATTGCTTGCAGTCGATGCAGTGGCCGCGCTCTTCCCAGCTGTCGCCGCTTTTATGAGAGCCGCGCGGCTCTCCGCGGTCGCTCCGGTACATCACATTCAGCGAGTTTTCGTCAATCATGGCGGCTTGAATGCGCGGCCACGGACACATGAAAGTGCAAACCTGTTCTCTGGCGAACCCGGCAAGAAGATAAGTCGTCCCCGTGAGCAAGGCCATGAACACGTAAGCCGTCAAAGGCGCCTCTAATACAAACAATTGCGGAAGCAGCGTCGGCGCGTCGTGAAAATAAAAGATCCACGCCCCGCCCGTCGCCATGGCGATCAGTATCCAAATGGCGTGCTTGAAAATCTTTTTAGTGACTTTGCCCGCCGTCCAGGGAGCGCGCTCCAATTTTAATCGTTTGTTCCGGTCGCCTTCCACAAAGCGCTCGACGGCGATGAAGAGATCTGTCCAGATCGTCTGGGGGCAGGCAAAACCGCACCACACGCGGCCGAACAGGCTGGTCGCGAGAAACAATCCGACGGCGGCTAAAATGAGAAGGCCGGTGATGTAATAAACTTCCTGCGGCCAAATTTCGATGAAAAAGAAATAAAACCGCTGATGGGGAAAATCCACCAGCACCGCCTGGCTGGGCGCGCTCGGGCCTCTGTCCCACCTGATCCAGGGCAGGATATAATAAATACCGAGCATGGCGATGAGGGCGGCCCATTTGATTCGGCGAAAAAACCCGCGCGCGAGTTTGGGGTGAATGGACTTGCGCGATTCAAAAAGCTGGCGCGTCTCCGCACGGTTAACGGCCTCGACATCAATGGCTTCAACCATCTTGTGAGGGGCGTTAAGGGGCGCTTGCATTATTGAACCGGGTTTGCTGTCCACAGCAACCTACTTTTGTTATTCGCCGCCGCCCAATGAATGAATGTAAACGGCCATACTGCGCAAAGCAGCCGGGTCCAGGCGGTCAACCCATGCCGGCATAACGCCGCCGCGCATGTTGGAAATACTGCCGACGATTGCGCTGTAACTGTCGCCGTAAAGCCAGATGCCGTCGGTGAGATTAGGCGCGCCGTCGAGGCGCCCGCCGGCGCCGTCGGGGCCGTGACATGCGCTGCATTGCTCTTGAAAGAGGGGCGCCGCCCGCGCGGCGGCTTGCGCCTCATGGTCCCGCCCGGAAAGGCTTAAAACGTACTTGGCAAGGTCGACCACTTGAGCGCGCGTCAGCAATTCATCGCGCAGGAAAGCGGGCATTTGAGAGAACCGCGTTTCATCATTTTCCGAGCGGACGCCATAAAGAAGCGTCGTGTGAATGTCGTTCACGGTTCCGCCCCACAACCAGTCGTCATCGTACAGATTAGGATATCCCACGCTCCCAGCCGCGCCTGACCCATGGCACGTCG
>JAJFIM010000506.1 GCA_021774995.1 Alphaproteobacteria bacterium
CGGAAACATTTCAAGGCGCCGCGGATGACCGGCGCTTGGCGCGTGCTCATATTACTGTGCAGATGGGCGGCATTCCCGGCGCAGTCGAACAGTTTCACGATGCGCCGACGCCCAATCTCATCATCGTCGAATGTTTGCAAGGCCGCGACGCCCTGTTCGATTCTCTCGGCAGGCTGGCGGAAGTATGCGACCCCAGCACCAAGGTTGTGGTGATCGGCAAAGTCAATGATATTTCCATGTACCGCGATTTGATCCGCCAGGGGATCAATGAATATTTGGTCGCGCCTCTCAATCCAATTCAGATCATTGAATCTGTGATCTCCCTCTATGTCGATCCCGATGCGCCGCCCATTGGGCGCAATATCGTTTTTGTCGGAGCCAAAGGCGGCGTGGGCTCCAGTACTTTGGCGCATAATGTCGGGTGGTGCATTTCCGAACACCTCCATGAAGACACCACCATCGTCGATCTTGATTTGTCCTTCGGCACCACGGGCCTGGACTTCAACAAAGATCCGACCCAGGGTGTGGCGGACGCCCTGACCTCGCCGGACAGGGTGGACGACGTTCTGCTCGACCGCCTGCTGGTGAAATGCACGGATCGCCTGTCTCTGTTCACGGCGCCCGGCACTCTTGACCGCGATTTTGATCTTGATCCAGGGGCTTTTGAAAGCGTTCTTGATATTGTGCGCAAGATGGTGCCCTACGCCATTATCGATTTGCCGCATGTGTGGAACGCCTGGAGTAAATCCGTGATTTTGTCGTCCGATGAGATCGTGATGGTGGCGACGCCGGACCTGGCGTCCTTGCGCAATGTCAAAAATCTATATGAGTTGATCAAGTTGGCGCGGCCCAATGATACAAAACCACGTCTTTTGCTAAACCAAGTGGGAATCGCCAAACGGCCCGAGATACCGCGCAATGACTTTGTTGAAGCCATCGGACTTGAACCTGACGCGGTGATTCCCTTTGAGCCGCAACTTTTCGGGACCGCCGCCAATAACGGACAAATGCTGAGTGAGGTCAGCGCGTCGGCGGCCACCACGACTGAATTGCATAACTTCGCCGCCCGCCTGATTGGCCGGGACGTTCCGCAAACCAAAAAATGGTCTCTGCGCACGATGTTCGCCAGGGGAGCACGGAGCGCATAAATGTTCGGAAAACGCAGCGCGGCCGAAAAACTTCCCAAAGGCGGCAAATCGGCCGACACAGCACTCATCTCTGACGCGGAAAAAGGCGCCGCCCCTCAGAGCGTCAAGCCTGGCGCTGCGGAGCCGAACGCTGGCGCGTTTGCAGGGTCCCCCGCTGCGTCCGCGGGTTCAAGCGAAGAGTTTATTCTCGACCGCCGGTCCGATGAATATTACGAGATCAAGACAACAGTTTTTAACGCCCTGATCGACACCATCGATCTGGCGCAATTGGCGCAGCTCGACGCGGCCAGCGCGCGCGAAGAAATTCGCGATATCGTCAACGAAATTTTTTCCATCAAAAACGTCGTGATGAGCATTGCCGAGCAGGAATCCCTGCTTCAGGATATTTGCAATGACGTCTTGGGCTATGGTCCGTTAGAGCCGCTTCTGAGCCGCGACGACATCTCCGACATCATGGTCAACGGCGCGGACCGCGTGTTCATCGAGGTGAACGGCAAGATCCAGATCACGCCGGTCCGTTTCCGCGACAATGCGCAATTGATGAACATCTGCCAACGAATCGTGAGCCAGATTGGCCGACGCGTTGACGAATCCTCGCCCATTTGCGATGCGCGCTTGCCCGATGGCAGCCGCGTCAATGTGATCGCGCCGCCTCTGTCGCTGGACGGCCCGACGCTGACCATACGTAAGTTCAAAAAAGACAAGCTGAAAATGAAGGACATGGTGAATTTCGGGACGATCACGCCCGAAGGCGCCACGGTTCTCGGGATCATCGGCGCCGTGCGGTGCAATGTGCTGATTTCTGGCGGCACCGGCTCAGGTAAAACCACATTGCTCAACTGCCTTACCTCTTTCATTGCCGAAGACGAGCGGGTGGTGACGTGCGAAGACGCCGCCGAATTGCAATTGCAACAGCCTCATGTCGTGCGGCTGGAGACGCGCCCGCCCAATCTGGAAGGCCAGGGCGAGATCACCATGCGCGATCTGGTTAAAAACTGTCTGCGGATGCGCCCCGAGCGGATTGTCGTGGGCGAGGTGCGCGGACCGGAAGCCTTTGATCTATTGCAGGCCATGAATACCGGCCATGACGGGTCCATGGGCACGCTTCACGCCAACAGCCCGCGTGAAGCGCTCAGCCGTCTGGAGAGCATGATCACCATGGGCGGTTACGCTCTGCCGTCAAAGACGATTCGCGAAATGATTTGCGGCTCGATTGACATCGTTGTTCAAACCACGCGGCTGCGCGACGGATCGCGGCGCATCGTCAATATTTCAGAAGTGCTCGGCATGGAGGGGGAAGTGATTATAACGCAAGACCTCTTTGTGTTTGACATTGAGGGCGATGATGAAAATGGAAAAGTCAAAGGCCGCCATCGCTCAACCGGCATTGCCCGTCCGGCGTTCTGGGACCGCGCGCGCTATTACAATAGGGAGCGCGAATTGGCTCAAGCATTGGAAGCGGCCGAAGGGTAATCGCCGGCAAATTGCCTTTATGAAGGGGAATGGAAATGTCCGATAGTCTCATGATCATCATCGCCATCGCGGCTATGGCTGGCTTGAGCATCGCCGGCGTCGGCTATGCATTTCTGGGCCCCGCCATCAACAATCGCGACCGCACCAATAGGCGACTCAAAGCGGTGACGCGCAACTCCCTTTCCTCTAACCTCTCTTCTGTTGAAATGGACGGAAAACTGAAAGACCGTCGCAAAGAGGTTCAGGACAAGCTCAAAGAGCTTGAGAAAAACCAAAAGCAGGCCAAGAAAAAAATCTCTCTGAGAGCACGGATTGAGCGCGCGGGCATCGAGCTTACGGTGCGCTCCTTTTACATCCTGTCCGGCGTTTCGGGCGTGGCGTTTGCTATTTTGCTCTGGTCGACGGGCCAGGGGGCGCTGTTTGCGGGGGCTGGGTTTTTTGTGGGAAGCTTAGGCTTTCCGCGCTGGGTGTTGGGGTATTTATCGGGGCGCCGGCAAAAGGCGTTTTCGCGCGAATTCGCCAACGCCATTGACGTTATCGTGCGCGGCGTAAAGTCGGGTCTGCCCATAAATGAGTGTCTCCAAATAATCGCCAATGAAAGCCCGGACCCGGTGGGCGGCGAATTCAGGGATCTTGTTGAAAGCCAGCGCGTGGGCGTACCGATGGACCAGGGATTGCTGCGCATGCTGGAGCGCATGCCTTTGGCGGAAGTGAATTTTTTCTCCATCGTGCTGACAATTCAATCTAAATCCGGCGGCAATTTGTCGGAGGCGTTGGGTAATCTTTCAATTGTGTTGCGCGCGCGAAAACTCATGCGCGCCAAGATTAAATCCATGTCCGCGGAAGCCACGGCGTCGGCTGGAATCATAGGATCTCTGCCGCCGGGCGTGATGCTGATCGTCTATATGAGCACGCCCGACTACATCATGACGTTGTTTACCACGCAAGCGGGAAACGCCATGCTTGTCGCTTCGGGCGTCTGGATGCTGATCGGCGTTATCGTGATGAAAAAAATGATCAGTTTCAA
>JAJFIM010000507.1 GCA_021774995.1 Alphaproteobacteria bacterium
ATAGTTAACCAGACCCTTGCTGAGGATTGGCATGCGTTTCGCATTTGTCTAGCCTAAGAAGCAGGCTGACATCAGATTAGCCATGCGAAGGGCTGAAGTTCAGCCCGTCAGTAGGGATGGTGATAGTGCGATGGGTGATGATGGGTTCACGAGAGGCGTCGGCGCCGCCAATGAACGTGGCTTGGCTGCGTTCGATCCTGAAATTGATCGTTTTCAAGATTCAGTTCTTGAGTTTGTCTCCTCCCAGGTTTTTGCCCGTCTGTTTCAAGACGGCATGGCGCTGGTGGAGGAAACGGCTGCGTATCTTGATGGGCCGGGCCGGGAAGATTCCAAGAATTTGTCGCGTCCCACCGCCTTGGCTTATGCCGGGGAGAGCATGCGTTTGACGACAAGGTTGATGCAGGTTGCCTCATGGCTGCTGGTGCAGCGGGCAATCGAAGACGGGGAGATGACGCCGCTCGAGGCGCGTGCAAAAAAATACAGGCTGGGCGCCAAGGAAGTGTGCCGCGGGACGAGTTTGACGAATAAAGAGGCGCTGCCCGAACGGTTGAATGAATTGCTTATTAGCAGCGCACAGATTTATGACCGCGTATCGCGGCTGGACGATTCCCTGTATTGCGCAGCGCGCCTGCCAGATCAAGGCGCACACGCACAGTTGTCCCGCCTACATCAGGCCTTCAGCGCTGCGGAGTAAGGGCAAGCTGATAGCATTTGCCGACCTATTTAAGAAAATCGCTGAATTTTTTATTGAATTTACTCAGGCGCCCACCGGCGTCTGTCAGGTGCTGCCCGCCGCCGGTCCAGGCGGGATGCGTTCTGGGGTCCACATCGAGTTTAAGTGTTTTGCCTTCTTCGCCCCAGGTGGAGCGGGTCTGGAAGGTAGAGCCGTCGGTTAGCTGAACGTTGATGATGTGGTATTCGGGATGGATGTCTTTTTTCATGCCACCCTCCTGGAGTGGGGCTGAAGTCCCAATGCGGCCCAGCCTTTACGTGTTCTTTTGTGCAATTGAGGGCGGGTTATAACCTGAAGGCGGCGCGGTTTGCAAGAGCTTGCGGGACCCGCCGGGCTTAGCCGCACTGATACGCGTTTTTGAGGCTGAGGGTTGTGATTTAAGCTGGGCGGCCTATCTTATGGGGGTTGTCAACGCGCCCTGCCATATCCAAAGAGCCTGCCCCATGAACCAATCCAGCCCTAATCCGGGAGCGGAATACGCCACCTCCGTCCAGAAAGAAGCGGCCGCGCGCGGCGCCACCCGAAATCTGAGACCCTTAAAAGGGCTGCTGCCGTTTATATTCCGGTATAAGGGCATGTTTGCCGTGGCGATGGTGTTTTTAGTCGTCGCGGCGGGGGCCAGCCTGGCCTTGCCTTTTGCGGGGGGGCGTCTGGTTGATCAGAATTTGTCCGCCGAAACCCTTTCTTTGCTGAGCGATTCCTGGGGGCTCTTATTCGGGTTGATGATGATTTTGGCGGTGGCGGCTTCGCTGCGCTACTACTTTATCACCTGGATCGGGGAACGGGTGGTGGCGGATCTGCGTGAAGCCGTTTATCATCATATTACCGCGCTCAGTCCGGCTTTTTTTGAGGTCACGCGCACCGGTGAGGTGCTCTCGCGCCTGACGACCGACACCACGCTCATTCAAACCGTCGTTGGTTCAACCGTGTCCATCGCTTTGCGTTCTCTGGTGATGGGAGTGGGGGCGTTGACTATGTTGTTGCTGACCAGCGCCACGCTCACGGGCGTTGTTCTCTTGGCGGTTCCGCTCTTGATGCTGGCGGCCATCCTTTTGGGGCGGTGGCTGCGCACTCTGTCGCGCTCCAGTCAGGACCGCCTTGCCGAGACGAGCGCCTTTGCCAGCGAGAGCCTCAACGCCATACAGACAGTGCAAGCCTTCACCCACGAAAAAATCGACCGCGATCAATACTCCCATGCAGTCGAAGAGGCGTTTGACGTTTCCATCCGGCGGGTGATTGCGCGCGCAATCATGACCGGCACGGTTAGCGCGCTGGCGTTCAGCAGTATAATCCTTGTTCTGATGTTCGGCGTTGCGCAAGTCGATTCCGGCGCGATGAGTATGGGCGAGCTGGCCCAATTCTTCTTTTATGCGGTGATGCTGGCCATCAATATTGCGGCCTTGAGCGAGGTTTGGTCGGAAGTGCAACGCGCCGCCGGCGCTGCGGAAAGGCTGATGGAACTGCTGGCTATCGAGCCGGTGATCAAGGCGCCCGAGGATCCAATCGCTTTGCCCGCACCGCCCAAGGGCCGCGTTCGTTTCGAACACGTCACGTTTCAATACCCAACACGGCCGGATATCTCCGCGCTTGATGATTTTAACCTTATTGTGGAACCCGGCGAAACGGTCGCTCTGGTGGGGCCGTCGGGGGCCGGCAAGACAACTGTTTTTCAACTTCTGTTGCGGTTTTACGATCCGCAAGGCGGCGCTGTGTCGATAGACGGCGTCAATGTCGCCGGGGCGACGCCCCAAGATGTTCGTTCGCGGATCAGTGTCGTGCAGCAGGATACGACAATTTTTTCCGGCACGGTTATGAACAATCTGCGTTATGGCCGCCCTGACGCTTCCGATGAAGAGATCGTGCAGGCGGCGATTGCCGCCAGAGCGGATGTTTTTATCAAGACTTTACCCAAAGGCTACGCCACTGAATTGGGGGAACGGGGCATGACGTTGTCGGGTGGCCAGCGCCAGCGCATGGCCATTGCCCGCGCAATTTTACGGGGCGCCCCCATCCTGTTGCTCGATGAAGCCACCAGCGCGCTGGATGCGCAAAGCGAACAGCTTGTGCAGCAGGCATTGGACGGCATCATGGAGGGGCGCACGACCTTGGTCATCGCCCACCGCTTGGCGACCGTGGTCAAAGCCGATCGGATTGTTGTGGTGGACCATGGCAAAGTGGTGGACACGGGCACCCATGAAGAGCTGATTGCGAAGGGCGGCCTTTACGCGCAGCTCGCCGATTTGCAGTTCGGTGCGCGCGAAGAGGGACCCGCCCTGGAACCGGCGGAAGCGGCGCTTTAAGCGTGCGCTACAAACCCTCTCGCCAAACTAGAATGACACTTCACGCCAATAAATCGATACTGTGAATTGGGGTTTCACCCGCAAGGGTCATCCCCTTTATTTGCTTCCCTTCGACCTCGTTATTCCTGCTGTTTCATTTGTATCGCGCATCCCTTGGTTCGCTTCTTTCTTGTCTTCTTTTCGGCGATGTATTCGGCTGGAATTTTTTAACTCCTCACTATACGTCCAATGCTCCATAGCGGAATGTCCTCGTTTGCCTCCGCTACCGCCTTCAGTCGGGCCTTTGTAATTTGCCATAATTTTTACTCTCTTCCGTATACACTTACATATTTGGCTCCGGCCGTTATCTTGTTACGAATACAATACAGTATGCAGATAGTATCAATTCGAGCATTGACATTCATATAAAGCGCCAGGTTTTCCACCTCCTGTAATTTGTGCAACCGGAATGTCCTTATAAGTGCACCACGGGTCACCCCCAGACCAGCAGACAGCGCCCAGACCCCTCGCCTTAGAATTGCACATATTATTTGACGGAATGCTGCTGCCATGCGTAGCGCTCCCGTTGATGTCGTGATACGCAACATCACCTTGCCCTACTTGAACCCATTTGCAGGCAGTGTTGCTATTTGCGTTGTTAGGCTGATCTGTCATGGCCGCTCCGGGCGGATCAGACATGAATCTAACGCCAAAGGTCTGATTGGTTACGGCCCAATAGGCCCCTGTTTCGTTTTCCCAGCTTGCATAAAATTGACGGGTAGCCGTTCTGGGCGTTTTCAAATAACGCGTCTCAAGATAAACAGTTTGCCTTCCATTCGGGAGGTAATTTTCCAAGACGGTAATCCTTCCTGGTGGGATGCTGACAGCCTCACTTACCGACCCGGATTTTTGGTAAAATATCCATAATGTGGCGTCGGTATTGTTCTCTATCGTGAGTTTTTCGTATGCCTGAGCTCCCGAGAAATTCACACATGACAAATAGACAAAAAAAGATAGAAAAAAAGTTTTCATCAGAATTTACCCCCAACGTTTAATGGTGCTTAATTCTATATCCCTGTTTATCGTACACTACCTGTTAGATATGACAATAAGACATTATATCGCGGCGTTTTGTCACCGAATTAGCCGTACAATTTGAGGTGGCGCCGACCTTACTTTTCGGTGAGTTTTAATTCGATGCGCCGGTTGCGGCGAAATGCCTCAGCGGTGCGGCGCGGATCGAGCGGCTGGTACTGGCCAAAGCCCGCCGCCACGAGGCGGTTTCCTGGCACGCTCTGCGCTTGCAGGAAATTCACCACGGAAATCGCCCGCGCCGCCGACAACTCCCAGTTAGACGGGAATTGGACCGTGTTGATGGGTTGGGCGTCCGTATGCCCGTCGACGCGCAATACCCAATTAATCTCGGCGGGAATTTGGCGCGATATATCAAGCAGGGCGGCGGCGAGTTTGCGCAATTCTGTGCGACCGGACGCGTTGAGGTCCGCGGCGCCGGAATCAAATAGAATTTCAGACTGAAAGATAAACCGGTCGCCCACCACTTCGACGCCTGAGCGGTTGCTCAAAACTTCGCGCAGGCGGCCGAAAAACTCCGACCGGTAGCGCGCCAATTCCTGCACTTTTTGCGCCAGAGCCGCGTTCAATCGTTTGCCCAAATCCGCGATCACGGCTTCAGATTCCGCGTCGCGCGCTTCCGAGGCTTCAAGAGCGGCTTGTATGGCGGCCATTTGCTGGCGCAGCGCCGCCACCTGATTGTTTAAAAGAAGCGCCTGGTTTTGCGCAGTGGTTGAAATCTCCCGTTCCTCTTCCAAAGATGCGCCCGTATTTCCCAGGCGATTTTCCGCATCAAGCGCCCGCGCCTCCGCCTCGGCCAAAGCTTGGGATTTTTGGTTGAGCGTCGCTTGAAGCTGATCCAGGTTTTCACTCAAATCGAGATTTGCCTGTTGCTCCAGCGCAAGAAGGTCGCCCAACTCGGCGATCTGAGAATTTAACCGCCGCAAGGCTTCGTCGCGGCCGGTGATCGCCTGGCCGAGAAAAAACTGCGCCAGCATAAACACCGCCAAGAGGAAAATAATCACCAGTAAGAGAGAGGACAGGGCGTCCACGAAGCCCGGCCAATGGTCGGCTGTTATTTGCCGCGATCGCGATGTGGATCTTCCAGAGCGCATTTTAAAGCCGACCCGCTGCTTACGCCTCAGTGGCGTTTTGGATGGTTTGAGTGAGGTTCATGATCTCCCGGCGCAATTCATGCAGGGCGTCATTGCGGTCCTGGGCGTGTCCTTGCGCCAATTGCTGGACCGAAGTGTCCAGATTGCGCAAGTGACCGTAAATAGCCTCTGTGTACGGATTGTCTTCGTTCAGCGGCGACGCCGGATTGAAATTCTCAAGCGTGGCCCCCAGCTTGGCTTGGATCTCAGCCACTTTAATCATCAATTCGGCTTGCGTGCTCATGTGTTCGTTCAAGCGGCTGAGTTGCGTCGTCATCTCTTTTAAGCCGGCTCCGTTTCCGGCGCTCAGTTCAGGCGCGGAAGAAAAATCGAAAGAGACGTCGTCCCCCAATTGCGTGCTCGCCGACAGCCACTCTTCCGTGTCGTTGTAAAACCGGTTTTGCGCCTGGGCCATCTGAAGGTCCAGAAATCCTAAAATCAACGAACCGGCAAGGCCGATGAGAGAGGAGGAAAAGGCCGTGCCCATGCCGCTTAACGGCGCTTCCAGCCCAAGGCGCAATTCCTCAAAACTGTCTTCAATGGGCGCAATGCCGACGGAAAGCGAACGGATCGTATTGCCTACGGAATCCACGGTTTGCAGCAGGCCCCAAAAGGTGCCCAGCAGCCCGAGGAAAATCAGAAGGCCGACCATATAGCGCGATGTGTCGCGCGATTCATCAAGCCGCGATCCCAGCGAATCCAAAATAGTGCGCAACGTGCCTGGGCCGATCCCGAGGCCAGATCCCCTCTCCCCCAGCAGCCGCGCCATGGGCGCCAGCAGGATGGGCGTTCGGGGCGAGGCGTCCACATCCGAGACCCGGTATTTATTGAGCCATTTGATCTCCGGCCGCAGATTAAAGATTTGCCCGAAAGTGTATAGGATTCCCAAGGTCAGGACGGCGATGATGCCCATATTTAACGGCGGATTGGCCATGATGGCGCGCAGCAGCGGTTCTTTGATAAGGGTGAGGATCAACCCGACCGCAATCAAAAACCCCAGCATGCGGACAAGATACCGGCTGGGTTGGCGGATCAGGAGGGGGTCGCGACGTCGTGAGGCCATGAATTTTCTCGTTAACGCTAATGCTTCTGGTCAATATGGGACGCTTAGGCGCTGGCGGCGCGCCCCTTCAGCGAAGATGTGCAAATGCCGTGCCCGGATTCCCGCCCATTAAAGGGTTTCAAGCGTCCGCTATTTGAAGTCTATTCTATGGCGAGATAAGGGCAAGAGTCCCGAACATTCGGGCGGGCCGCCGCGCCGCGCTTAAACTTCTTTTCCTCTCAATACGCGCGAGAGAGGCGTGAAAAGCGGCTCATTCGTGGCCAGAATGTTTTTGAGATTGAAAGTGTAGGGCTGCCGGCCGTCAATATCGCCCACGAGGCCGCCCGCTTCGCGCACCAAGACGATGCCGGCGGCAATATCCCAGGGCTGAAGCCCATGCTCCCAAAACCCGTCAAATCGTCCCGCCGCAACATAAGCCAGGTCAAGCGACGCTGAACCATAGCGGCGGATGCCGGCCACCCGGTGGGTGAGGGCGGCGAATTCGCCCAAAGTGCGCTCATGGCCTTCCTGCCCCATGAAGGGTATGCCGGTGGCGATCAGCGCTTCGCTCAGATGTTCCCGCGCCGTGACGCGCAGGCGGCGTCCATTTACAAACGCGCCCTTGCCTTTTTCACCCCAGAAGATTTCATCTTTAATCGGATCGAAAATGAGACCGGCCACAAGCGCGCCATCGCGTTCCAGCGCGATGGAAATGGCGAAATGCGCCAATCCGTGGAGAAAATTCGTGGTGCCGTCCAAAGGGTCGACGATCCAACGGTGCGTTTTATCGGCGCCGACGATCGCTCCTTGCTCCTCCAGAAGAAAGCCGTAACCGGGCCGCGCGCGCTCCAATTCTTCGCGCAAAACTTCTTCGGCCTTGAGATCGGCCGCGCTGACGAAATCCGCTGGGCCTTTTCTTGAAACTTGGAGGTTTTCAACTTCGCCAAAGTCGCGTCTCAGAGAACGCGCCGCTTTGCGCGCCGCCTTTTCCATGACATTGATCAGGGCGCTTTGTGGAGGCATGAGTGTGTTGTACTTTACAGAAAAAAGAAGAGAAGATTATCAGTCCGCGCGGCGGATATAAGTGAGTTCATTGGTGTCGACAATAATTTTTTCGCCGATATCGATAAAGGGCGGCACCATCACGCGCACGCCATTTTCAAGGGTGGCGGGCTTGTAAGACGAAGCGGCGGTTTGCCCTTTGACGGTGGGTTCGGTTTCCGTGATCTCCAGCGTGACATGGTCCGGCAGGGAAATGGATATTGGCCGGCCTTCATGCGATTCTACTTTGACAGTCATATTGTCCTGGAGAAAGGCTGCGCGTTCGCCGATAAAGTCCCGGTCTAACGTGATCTGCTCATAGTTTTCGCTGTCCATGAAGGTGAGCATGCCATCCGCCTCAAACAAATACTGGTAGTCCTTTTGTTCCAGGCGGACCCGCTCTACGGTTTCCGAAGCGCGAAATCTTTCATTGAGTTTTGACCCATTTAAAAGGTTTTTTAGCTCAACTTGTGCAAACGCGCCCCCTTTACCGGGTTTGACGGCTTGCGTTTTGACGGCAATCCATAAACTGTCATTGTGCTGAATAACATTTCCCGGGCGGATTTCATTGCCGTTGATTTTCATTGTCGTCCTTAAAAAGCAATAGGCTGAGGGCTATTGTCGGCGCCCGGCGCGTTGTGCGGCGCAACCTATCAATTTGCCTCTGCTCTGGCAACGGCCAAGTTGCCCCCTCGTTTGGGATCAAAAATGGCGGCGCCTTAGCGCATTTTCCACTGATCGGCCCGTTGGCGCGCCTGAGAGATCTCATCCGTGTTCAAAACAGCCATGACCTCGCTTTCCAGATTGCTGTCAGTCAACCCCCTGGCGCGGGCCAGCATGAGCCACATCATGGCTGTGACGGGATCTTTGGCGACGCCTTCTCCCCGGGCGTTGAGAAGCGCCATAAACAATTGAGCGCGGGGGTTTTCGTGATTGGCCGCGCGCTCGAACCAGAGGGCCGCTTTGCTGGACGATTTCGCCATCCCCCGGCCTTCATAGGCCAGCAGCCCCATGCCGGTTTGCGCATCGCTTAAGCCCGAATCGGCGGCTTTGCGCATCCAGAGAGCGGCCTTTTCCGGGTTCTCCTTGATGCCATTGCCGCCGGCATACATGACGGCCAGATTATATTGCGCATCCACATGGCCCTGGTTCGCCGCTTTGGCAAACCATTTTGCCGCTTCCTCCGGGTCTCGCTTCAGGCCTTCGCCGGATAAATATAGAATCGCCAGATTATGCTGGGAATGGATATGGCCTTGCGCCGCCGCTTTTTGGAACCAGTGCGCGGCTTGGGACGCGTCTTTGTTGACGCCTGATCCGTCCATATACATCATGCCTAAATTGAACTGCGCCTCTTCGTGGCCTTGGGTGGCGGCTTTGGTGAACCATCCCACAGCGGTTTTTAAATCCTGTTTTGCATCCAGCCCGTTTTTAGCAATAAAGCCGAGCGTGTATTGCGCGTCCGCCTGACCTTGCTGCGCAGCCTTGTGATACCAAGTGATCGCTGTGCCCATGTTTTTTTTGACGCCCAGCCCTTCGGCGTAAATAAGACCGAGATAGGTTTGCGCGCCGCTATCTCCGGCATCGGCTAATGCGCGAAAAGAAGACCGGGCATTTGCATAGTTTTTGTCGCGGAACGCGATAACGGCTTCATCGAATGAAGGCGCGTCCTTTGCGCCGGCGTCAGTAATGGCGGCGTTGTTAAGCAAGCCCCATAAAAGAGCCGCGGCCAGAGCGCGCGCGACTTTGCGCGAACGGAACGGGATGTGTTTGTCTTTATGCTGATTCATGCGCTTTATGACTGCCGTCCATTGTTGTTTGCGCGTTCCATTTGCCGCGAAAAAAGAGCAACCGCTTCGCCTGGTCCCTTGGCGTGATTCCAGACGCCGGAAGAGACGGCGAGAAAATCAGCGCCCGCTTGAATAAGGGGTGCGCAGTTTTCCACAAGGACGCCCCCAATGGCAACTGAAGGAATTTCGAACAATGCGTTCCACCAATTCAAGATCTCGGGTTCGGCGCGCCTCGCACTCTGTTTGGTCGGGCTGGGGAAAAAAGCGCCGAAAGCCACGTAATCCGCGCCCTGTTCACCGGCTGTCATGGCGAGGTGGCGCGAATTATGGCAGGTGACGCCAATAATGCGGTCCGCGCCGACGATCGCGCGGGCCTTAGCGTAACTCATATCATTCTGGCCGATATGCGCGCCGTCGGCGCCTGTTTGGGCGGCCAGGTCAGGCCTGTCATTGATGAGAAAAGCCGCGCCATGCGATTGGACAAGGGGGCCAAGGCGCAGCGCCGCCTCAGTGAGCGCGTCGTCATCGGCGCCCTCAAGGCGCAATTGCACGCAGGCCACATCGCCAGCCTCAAGAGCCGCCTGAAGCGCGCCCTCAAACGCGTTCAGGTCAATGCGCGGGGGCGTGATTAAATAGAGGCGGCATTTATGCGCGTTCCTGGTCATTCTCGAACTATGGCGCAAACACGCTCAGCAGTTTAAGCGCTTTTACGTCTCCATCTCGGGCGACCATGCGCCGGTGGCGGCAAGGCCGTTCATGCGCGCCCGGTGGGCAAAGGCCCTCTGTCCGGCGGTCACATTGGCGGCATTGCCGCGCCAGGCGTCCAGGGGCGCGGTTTGCAAAGCGCGCCCATAGGAAAAGCTCAACGCCCAAGGATAGGGAGAGCTGCTGGCGCTTTTGAGTTGATTGATGGCGTTGAGATTCGCCGTGGCGTCAATGTCGGACTGGCCGCCGGACAGAAAAACGATGCCGGGTACGGCCGCGGGCACTGTATGGGCGAAACATTTCAGGGTTCTTTCCGCGACTTCTTCGGGACTCGCCTGGGTGGGGCATGATTTTCCCGACACGATCATATTGGGCTTCAGGATCGTGCCTTCCAAACTTACGCGCTGTTCGTAGAGTTCGGTATAAAGCGCCTTCAATGTGGCTTGCGTGACCTGATAACAGCGCTCTGCGTCATGATCGCCGTCCATCAGAACTTCCGGCTCGACAATCGGCACAATGCCCGCTTCCTGACACAGCGCCGCATAGCGCGCCAAAGCGTGGGCGTTGGCGTGAATGCAATAAGCGCTCGGTACGGATCTGTTTCCGCCTCGCCCGATGTCAATCACCGCCCGCCATTTGGCGAAACGCGCGCCAAGCTCGTAATATTCCCGCAATCGCGCGCGCAACCCGTCAAGGCCTTCGGTAACCTTTTCGCCGTGCGAGCGGGGCAGGTCCTTGGCGCCCATATCCACCTTGATGCCGGGTATAGATCCGGCGTCCTGAATGATTTGCGTCAGCGGCGTTCCGTCAGCGGCTTTTTGCCGGATGGTTTCGTCAAACAGGATCACCCCGCTGATAGCTTCCTTCATGGCGGGCGTGGTGCGGAACAGCATTTCGCGGTAATCGCGGCGGTTCTCTTCCGTGGAGTCGACATCAATGGTGTCGAAGCGTTTTTTGATGGTGCCCGTGCTTTCATCAGCGGCCAGCAATCCTTTGCCCTGCGCTACCATGGCTTGTGCGATGTCCTGCAGGCTTGTGGTCATATCTTCACGTCTCCATATTTTCGGTTCAATCAATTTATACTGTTTTTGTGGCGAGGGCGATCACGCCGGGCAGATTTTTGCCCTCCAGCCATTCAAGAAATGCGCCACCCGCCGTCGAAATATAGGTGAAATCATCTACAACGCCGGCGTGATTGAGGGCCGCCACCGTGTCGCCGCCACCGGCAACGGAGATCAGGCCATTCGCTTTTGTGGCTTTCGCCACTGCCTGTGCAACTGCACTCGTGCCCCGGTCAAAGGG
>JAJFIM010000508.1 GCA_021774995.1 Alphaproteobacteria bacterium
ACATCCACGGCGGCGTTTCCTTCAAACTCTTCAGATGCGTCTTTGGTTATGTATTGCAAAGCCCCGGCAAAAGCGCTTCGACCATAAAGCGCACTTTGCGGACCTTTGACGATTTCGATTCGCTCTATATCGATAAGCCGGGGATTGATCAGCAAGGAGCCGCCTGACGTGGCTACAGCCTCGCTCGAAATATCAATGCCGTCCACAAGGGTGGCGACATTTTGCCGTCCACGCGTCGGGGCCAAACCCCGAACGGTAATTCTTGTGTCCTGCTCAGCGGCGCCGATATCATAAATCAAACTTGAGGTCAATTTGGCGACGTCGGCGATGCTGTCAATGCTTTTCCTTTGTATATCAGCCAGACCGAATGTGGTGACGGCCAGCGGAACGTGTTGCAAATTCTCAACGCGCTTACGGGCCGTGACTAAAATTTCATTGATCGCCGCCGCGCCAGGCGTTGGAAATGACAGGACCAAAGGCAATGAGACAAGCGCTGCGCCGGCAACACTCGAAATGAACGTTCGCTTATACATATTTATCCCCCAATTTTATTCAGGAAGGGCCAGCAAATCCGATCACGCCGCCCCTCTAATCATCAAATAATTTGATAGATATCGCTGAATCTAATTCTCACAAAAGCATCGCTCCATGAGAGTGCATTTGTCAATTTTACTGTTTTAATTCTTTCGATTAATTTAACTTATTTGCAGGCGGCATAAGGCGCAAAATGGGCCATACATCGCTTTTATATGAGTGAGCTGACGCAGTAGAGAGTTCATGAGATGCGCGCATAAATTGAAATATTGAGTATTTTTCCCAGTATTCCACCATTCTTACAGATGCCCCTCTGTTAAGGGATCAGGCCTTTCTTTCGGCGCGGCTCAGTCAACCGTGCTTTTTTACCAGTCAAGAATGATTTTTTGCGCGTTTTAAGCGGCGCTTAATTTAAATGATTTTAATCGAATTGATTAAGACAATAAATTTGACAAATTGCCCCATCTGATCAGAAAGTAGCTTTCATAGGCATCCGCGCATTCATATCACAGACTTTTTGAACAATGAGATGGAATGGCCTTCTCGCAGGCGCGGCGGGGGATTTCACCAGTCATAAATGGAAAAAGACACATGAGGTTTTTTGCAAAAACAAAAGCATTTCTCGGTCTGGCGTGCGTACTGTTTCTCTTTCAGGCGCACACCTCCGCGCAGGCGCAATTTGCGGCCGGTACAGATTATATGTCTCGCGATGATGTTGAGGAAATATCAGACGGTCTCTACACATTTCGCTGGGGCGCCTATCGCAGCATGTTCATGGTGACCGATGAAGGCGTCATCGTGACCGACCCGATGTCAGTCGAAGCCGCGCGCATCTACCGCGAAGCCATCAGGTCCGTCACCGACAAACCCGTTCGTTTTGTGGTCTATTCGCACGCCCAGTGGGACCGCGCCTCAGGCGCGCAAATTTTCAAAGACGAAGGCGCCGTCATCGTCGCGCAAGAAAAATGCGTTGAAGAATTGGAGATCTCGCCTCATCCGGATGTTCTCATGCCGGATATTACTTTTTCCGATCAGTACGACCTCAAACTTGGCGGGCGCACACTCTCGTTGTCGTATTTTGGGCCAAGCGTAGGTAGATGCCTCAGCGTCATGCAACCCCGGCCCGCTAAAGCCCTTTATATTGTAAATCTCGTCTCGCCTCCTGTTGGCTGGGAACAACCCTGGGATCCAACCCTGTCCAACCACCACCTGTACAATATCATCCCCTATCTCAAACAAGTGGAAGCCCTGGCGGAACGCGAAAATATTGACTCCGTGATCGGCGGCTTCATCGGCGTAGGCATTAATGAAAAGGGAAGCATGGTCCTGCTGCCGCCCGACGGCCCCGTCTCCGCCATTCGAGAAACGCGCGAGTTTTGGGAAGCCCTTTTCGCCGCCGTGAAGGAACAGAGCGATAAAGGCGTTTGGTCGGAAAATGTGCCGCGAAAGATGGACCGCACAAAATTCGAGAATATCAAAGGATATAACAAAGAAGCTTTTGATTATATCGCTTGGCGCGTGGCTGAATATTATTTCACCGGCAAATAAACGCGCCGGTAGCCGCTACAACGCACATAAATTTTTCACGGAGTAACTCTCGATGTCGTTCCCGCAGACACTCAAAAATATTTTTAAGCCTCTGATTTTGCTTGGGGTTACCGCATGCGCGCAAGGCGCCGCAACCGTGGATGAGGAGTTTTATCCATATGAACCCTCGTCATCGTTCTTCCGCGCCCCAACTGAATTGGAGACGATTGGCAATGGCGTTTATACATATCGGTGGGGCGCGGCGAGAAGCTTAATCGTCGTATCCGATGATGGGGTCATTGTCACCGACCCGATGAATGTTAAAGCCGCCAAAGGAATGCGCGAGGAAATCGCAAAGATAACGGACCAAAAGGTCAAATACGTCGTTTATTCAAGTGCTCACTTAGAACGCGCCGCCGGCGCCCGGATCTTTCAAAAAGAAGGGGCGAAAATAATCGCTCAGGAAAATTGCTTGAAAGAAATGGAGGAAATACCCTACCCAAGCGTCGTGAAGCCGGACATTACTTTTTCCGATCGTTATACGGTTCAAGTGGGGGAGCAAAAATTAGAGCTTTACTATTTTGGACCGAGCATAGGCGATTGCTTGATTACCATGTGGTCACCCGCTGCTTCGGCGCTGTATTCCGTCACTCTGGTTCAGCCGCCTGACGGACGGATTGCGCCGTGGTCTCCCATGACGCCCGATTTTTATTACGGCAACCTTGTCAATTACCTTAAATCCATGGAAGACTTAGCCGCGAGAGAGCATATTAAGTCCGTCATCGGCGGATGGATGGCTATTGGAATAGATGAGAAAAATGTTCCCTTTTTGCAACCGCCCATCGGGTCAATTTCGGCTGTGACTGAGGCGCGGGAATTCTGGGAAACATTATTAGCCGACGTGAAACGAGAATTCGACAAA
>JAJFIM010000509.1 GCA_021774995.1 Alphaproteobacteria bacterium
AATGTATTGGGAATTGAAGACATTGAGTCCCTTGTTTTCCATCGCCCCCATGTTGAAATGACTGACTGCGACGATCATAAAAATATCGAGATCATATTCCCGGCCATATGCCTCTTCATCCCAGACCATGGCTCTCTTCAAGGCGTCCATGGCGTAAGCGCATCGGGCTTCGTCGCCAGGTTCGACAAAGATGCGTAATATGACGTCGCGCCCCGACATTGTGGTGAAGCGGTCTTCTACGTGCTGGAGCGCGCCTCCCACCAATGCGAACAGATAAGACGGCTTTGGGTGCGGGTCGCGCCATTCAACCCAATGCCTATCATTTGGCAGAGCGCCGCTTCCCGTCTCATTCCCATTGGAAAGTAAAACCGGGTAGGCGACTTTGTCAGCAATGATGCGCGTTGTGTAAACAGCCATTATATCGGGTTGGTCGAGAAAATACGTTATTTTGCGAAACCCTTGCGCTTCGCACTGCGTGCAGAACATCCCATTTGAAATATAGAGCCCCTCAAGCGCCGTGTTGCTGGAAGGGTCGATCTGAGTTTCGATTTCGAGTGTGAAAGTTTGCGGGAGATCTTCAATGGTCAATCCGGTTCTATCGAGGGCGTAGGATTGCGCGTCGAGGGCAGAGCCATTGAGTTTGATGCTCAGCAGTTTTAGGTTTTCGCCATCAAGGCGCAAAGCGCGTTCGCGATGGTTCGCGCTGGATCGGCTAAACTCTAGTTTTGAATGCACGTGGGTTTTTCCCGGCCATAGATCAAAAGTGAGATGAACAGACCGGGCCGTATAGACGGGAGGTTGGTAATCTTTAGCGTGGATCGTGCGCGGGTCTTCAGTTCTCATCTCTAATATCCGATTATACTGCTATTCAATGAGGACTCTCATCGCGTATTCACGGTTATATTTCAAGGCTTGATTGCTATTTTGATGTTATGTCAAGGAAAGTGGTGTTTTTGAATACTCAAAATTGCGCATTCATTATGACCAGTCTTAAGCCGCGCTGGCGTCCGCCTCTTCCGCCAACTCGTCGTCCACGACAGACTCTGACGCCGCTTCCGGATTGGATGCGTCCAGGATATAGCGCCGAATTTCATCCGCGCCTTTGGCGAGAGAAAGTACGTCATTCGGCAAATTACTGGCATCCTCATCGACGAATTGTAGCAAGCGTTGCAAGACGCCTAGCATGCGCAAAGACGAGGACATGATCCTCGCCTGCATTTCAATACGATCCGGGTCAAGATCATATTCGGAGCCGGGCACGCGCCATCCGCCCCATTCGGAATCGCCTGTGATGATGATGGGATAAGTGCCTGGATGAGGATGGTGGCCGCAATCTTCGGGTTGCTGCCATTTGTTGCGCCCTCGAATGGTGCGCCAATTCTCGCTAAAGGATTCTGAACTTTCCGATAGCGCCCCTTCACGCTGTAATTCATCAGGGCCAAAATCGCGTCCTAGTCCGACGTCGTAAAAAACGCGGATCGGCTCATCAAGTCCTTTGGCCCATTGCGGCAGGACATTTTCGACAACGGCCCACGTGCCAACGGGCTTCACGTAAACGCGCTGGTTTTTGTGAAATTGTGCTTTGGCCATCGAAATGCGCTCCCATGGTGAGAATTCTAACGCCTGAGGGTAGCCGATCTTGGTTTCCGAGACGTTAAATCTGCCGGTGCGTTTCGCCCGGGTCGTGCGTGAAAGTGCGGTTTTCGAGGGGCGCGCGTTGACTCAGCGCGGCCAGACGCGCGGGAAGGCGTCGCTGGTGAGCTTGTCGCCGTCTTTGAAAGAAAACGCAGGCAAGAGGGCTTTGACCTTCGGGTTATCGATGAAGGTGCCCGGACGCGCGTCGAATACGGCGTCGTCGCCTAGATATCTCAGCGCCAGTCCGCGCCGTCTGCCCGTCGGCGACTGATTGCCCGAAGCATAATGCAGGGTCAGGGGATGATGAATGATGACGTCGCCGGGCTCCAACTCCCAAGTGAGGATCTCATGTTTGTCGCGTTCCGCTTCGATGTCGGGTAGCGGCTCCAAACCCATTTTGGCGTAAATATCGGCAAAGCCCGTATTTTTGCCGAAGGTTGCGGGAGCGTACATCTTGCCCCATTTATGGGACCCCGCGATATAAACCACAATGCCGGATTCTTCCGCTGCGGGGTCAAACGGCACCCATATCGAAAGTATGTCATCGCCGCGCACCGGCCAATAGGGCAGGTCCTGATGCCAGGGCGTTGGTTCTTTGGTGCCGGGTTCTTTAACCAGGAGTTGATCGTAAAAGAACTGTAGAGTCTGGCTGCCCATAACCTGCGCGGCGAGTTCGGGCATGGGCGAATCCATCATGAAAGCGCGAAAATTAGGGTCCCGCATCCACACAAAGAAGTCGCCGTAATACCGTCCCTTTTCGCCCTCCGGCGTATATTCTATGGAGGCGTCGCCGGGGTTGACCAGAATGCGATCAATGGCGCTCCGCATGAGATCTATCCATCCCTGATCGAGCACGCCGCGCAAAACAGCCGCGCCATCTTTGCGATAGGTCTCGATTTCATCTTGGCGAATTGGGCGGGAAAGCGCGCTTGGCAGTGCGTTCGAAATGTTCATATTGCAACTCTCTTCCACTATCTTCGGGCACTATCGTCGGGCCGATTATGCTCAAAATAGAGGCTCTTTGCCACTCAAAAAACCGGCAGTCGAAACGCATAACCTGGAGTTTGATACATCTTGTCGCTTTGACAAATCTCACTGGATCAATGATCCTCCCTTTCATGTGTAACCGCGTGCAAGGAGAGGCTCAAAAATGCGTATAATGGTGAAGGCGTTCATCATAGGCGCCGCGCTCATGCTGGCCGTTGTGACTGGGGCGGGTGTTGCCGGGGAACAGGAGCAACAAGAGACAGGCGCCGTCTATATCCGTGTCTTGGCGGGGGGCGTCCCCGTCATTGGCGACATTATAGTCCACCCGGAAGGCACGCAAAAATTCGTGTGGATCTCGGAGCGCAAACAGGAAGAGGATGCCACCAAATTTGTGTTGCCCGTAGGTGTGTATGACTTCCGCGTCGCAAGTCCAGGTCTTGGCGGGGTTGAACAAGTGTTTCAATCAATTGAAGTCACGCATGGCGCGATGCTCCATAAAACGGCTACGTTTGAAGCGCCCGGTACATTGACCATTACCGCCGCGTGGACGGGCCGGCCTCTTTGGAAGCAGAAATTGCGCTATTATTGGAAACACGGGATCAATCTGGGCGGCCTGATGGGCGGCTCTTACACGCCGCCGCCGGGCGGCATCTCCATTCATTATAAGATTATGAAGGACACAGGCGAAAAGCTGCTCGAAACGCTTTCCGTGGGATTGCCCGCACCGATCA
>JAJFIM010000510.1 GCA_021774995.1 Alphaproteobacteria bacterium
TTTATTATTTTTATGGGGTCAAACCTGACCCTACTCTGAGTGCGCGGTAGGGCAATTCTTTAAAACCAAAGACGAACGCCCCCAACCAAAGCAAGATTGTTGATATCATCTCCGGTGAGACGCGCCATGTCCGCCGTACCCCCCAGCTTACTGGTCCACGAGACGCCAACGTAAGGCGCGAACTGGCGTTTGATCTCATAGCGCAGGCGCAATTCCAGTTGGATATCGTTGATGCCGCGTCCAACGCCATATGCGCGCACCCGCTGAATGGCAAAATTGCTCTCCAGTCGAGGCTGTAAGATCAACCGTTGAGTCACCAACAGGTCGTAGGAGGCCGAGAGCCTTCCAGAAATATCGCCGTCTTCGCTAATGAAAATCACCGGTTCGACTTCATACCGATACGGCGCCAGGCCTTGGAATCCGACGACCGCAAATACTCTATCTTGGTCCGGACCAGGACCATAGGCCCGCTCGTATCGTAACCCCGCTTGAATATCCCAAAACGGGGCGATTATGCGGCTGTAGAGTGCTTGCACTTCCGCGTCTCCTCCCGCGCCCTTGGGCAGTCCGGCGGCGCCTTCCGTTTTAATCCAGAGTTTGTTTTTATCGGTACCGATCCAACCCTGCACATCCCAATCAAAGCTGTCCGCCCCCTCATTGGCGCGGTATTCCAGTTGGTCGAAGAGCAGAAAATTAAATATCTGGTTATCGTCAATTGGCTGCGGCCATCCGGGTTCCGCCGCGCCGCCTATTGCCGGAAATGCGAGCAACCCCGCTAAACAAGCGCTCACGCGGGAAAGTTTTTTGAAAGCGATGATCCGTTTCATTTGCTTGCCTCCGCAACTTGCTTTGTTACCGACACGACGCGAAACATGCCCATGTCCATATGAAATAAAAGATGGCAATGAAACGCCCAATCCCCCATTGCATCGGCGGAAATCAATGCCGATATCATTTCGCCCGGTTTGAGGCTGATCGTGTGCTTGCGCGGCCGGTGCTCCCCGCCGCCGTTCTCCAGCTCCATCCACATCCCGTGCAAATGGATGGGATGATCCATCATCGTGTCGTTGACCAGAGTGAGACGCAGCCTTTCGCCATAATAAAAGCGGACGGGGCCATCAACCTCGGAAAACTTTTTCCCATCAAACGACCACATATATCGGTCCATATTACCGGTGAGGTGAATTTCAATTTCCCTTCCGGGCGGCCTTTTGTCATAAGCGGGCGTCACGCTTCGTAAATCATTGTATACCAGCACGCGCCGCCCCGTACCGGTCAGGCCGACGCCGGGCTCATCCATGCGGTTTTTCGGGCGCTCCGCGACCATTGCCGCCCCGGGGCCGTGGTGGTCGGGGCCGTGCTTCATTTCAGTCCTGCGTCCGTTTTCCAATATAGGTTGAGCCGCGTCAGGCATGGCGTGGTTCATGCTTGCGTGATCCATGCCTTCCATGTCCATTCCCATATCCGCCATGGTGCGCAAAGGACGCGTTCGCCGTGGGGGCAATGCGGCCGTCATGCCTGCGCGCGGCGCCAATGTGCCGCGGGTAAAACCGCTGCGGTCCATTGCTTCGGCAAAAACGGTGTAGGCGCGGTCTTCCTGCGGCTCGACAATAACGTCATAGGTTTCCGCCGGTCCAATCCGGAATTCATCAACAAGCACTGGCTGAATATTTTGTCCATCCGCCTGAACGACAATCAGGCCAAGTCCCGGAACTCGAATGTCAAAGTAACTCATGGTCGCTGCATTGATGAAACGCAATCGCACACGCTCGCCAGGTCGGAATAATCCGGTCCAGTTAGATTCCGGCGCCATGCCGTTCATGAGATAGGTATAGGTGTGTCCGGTGATATCGGCGATATCGCTGGGAGACATGCGCATACGCGCCCAGGCGGCGCGATTTTCGATGGTGTTGCTCCATCCTTTTTCCTTCGCGTCCTTGAAAAAGTCGAACAACGTCTGTTTTTGAAAATTATTATAGTCGCTCTGTTTTTTTAGCTTCGCCAGAACCTTATAGGGATTCTCGAACATCCAGTCCGACAGCACCACCACATAATCACGCTCATAGGCGAAAGGCTCCGGCTCTGCCGGATCGATGATCAAGGGGCCGTAATGGCCCAATTGTTCCTGCAATCCTGAATGGCTATGATACCAGTAGGTGCCGCTTTGCCGCACCGGAAAATGATGCGTGAACGTCTCACCCGGTTTGATGCCGGCATAACTCACACCGGGCACGCCATCCATATTGGCCGGCAGGATCAGACCATGCCAGTGAATGGATGTGTCTTCGTCCGGCAAATTATTAGTCACGCTTAAAGTTGCATCTTGCCCTTCCTTCAAGCGCAGGAGAGGCCCTGGGACTGTCCCGTTTGCTGTAATTGTTCTTGCATCCCGGCCCGCGATGAGGCGCGCCGTCCGGCCAATCTGCAAATCATAGGACTGTGCCTGGTCGCCCGTTAGGGCAAGACTGTCCAAGCCATTCGTTTGCTTTGCATAGGTCGGCGCCAATGCATCAAGTCCCGCGAGGAGCCCTGCTGCGCCAACGCCCGTTATAAATTTGCGCCGCGCTTCATTGTGAAGATTTGTCATTAGATGTCTCCATTCTCAGGGATTGCCGGGTCAATGTTCATGATCATCAACATGACCGTCATCATCTTTTTCTACGTCATGATTATCGTCGGCCTCATCGGCGTGGCCTTGACCCGCGACATGCTCATGGCCCTCGCCCTCTGACTGCGGCATGGACATCACGCCCAGACCGTAGCGATACACAAGTTCGCCGCCTTTCCAAGCAGTGGTGAGAAGAATCCCGGAGGACAGCACCAAGGCGGCAACAAAGATCATGCTCGGCTCTCTGCGTAGTTTCTTTTTCCAACCTGAAAAAAGCGCAAGCGACCAAAACAACGCCGCTGTTGCGAACGCCCAATTGCGATGATCAGTCATGGCGGCATGAGACGGGTCGTCATGCGCCACGGTGTTGTAGGCGTAAAGCCCCGCCCCAATGGTGATGACTGTGAACGCTGCGCCCAGCCATAGATTCCAGTGGGCTGTCATCATCACATCCTGCGACCATGTTTGGGATCTAGCCGCAATCGCCAGAACGAAGAGCAAAACCGAGATAGCCAGAAGCGCTATCGTGAAGTGAACAAAGATGGGGTGCCAATTCGGCAATATTTCAATCATAATTTCTCTCACACTAAGTGTTGATGACCACAAAAATGCGGTCTACATGCTGTTTTGAGAGTCGCGTGATAGTGGCAAATGCCGCTGACCAGCAACAAGTTGCAGGCGTTCACGAGATCTCAAAGCCTCGCGTTAAAAAACGCACGGCTTCAAAGCAGTAATTTATGCGAGAGTTTTTGGTGGGTGAGGGATGAGGGCCAGAATGGTCCCGATAAAGACCAGTTCATGCTGAGATTCGACCCGGCTGCCGCCAGAAACAAGCGGCATCCCCGGTGCTCCGGAAACTAAAGTTAAACACAGACCAACGGGACCGGCGCAGCAACAGTCAGATGCCTCAAAATCTCCAGAGCTCAGATATTGGAGGCCAATTGCGTCATCCGCATCAACCATGGCAAACGTCTGTGCACTCCGCCTGTCGTCCATTGAACTTTTCGTCAGATGGCTGTGATTGGCATTAATGTCAGAGGCTTGTTCGATAGAAGAAGAAGCTGTTGCGCGGTCAGCCGACGCCAACGGGTAAACAATGATGGCTAGGATTTGTAAAAAGAAAACAATCTTTGGCACGTGCGCCGCTCCAATTTCAACATAAACCTTGAACTCAAGGAAATCAGGAGAAAAAGATCTGCATGCTAAGGTAAGGCATATCCAAGAATATTGCAATGTCGCAATATCGCCTTTGCACAGGTGGTTTTAATAGCTCCACAGTCCGGCCACTTTTACAGACTCAACCGTATTGCCTCTTGCTTGAACTGCTTCGTGATCTCTCAATGTCCGCCAGTCTTGTGCACCTCCTGCTATCACAGACCAGCGCTCTCCACTTTAGCGAAGTAAGTTCAACGCGGCGATAAGAACTGAATATTACGTCTTTCGCAAATTTGCCGAGGTGCGTATAAACGTAAGTTACGGCGATAAATATTCAAATCTACGCATAAATGGATAGAAAACGACAATGAGCGACACAGATTTGGAATGGATAAGTGTTGGGTTGGAAAGGGATCTTCCCGAAGGCCGCGTTAAAACCGTTACTGCGCGAACCGTGTCGATCTGCTTGTCGCATTTTGACGGTCGGTGGGCGGCGATGGACAATCACTGCCCGCATCAGGGAGGACCGCTTGGCGAAGGCTCTATCGAAAAGGGCGAGGGGGGTAAATGCTGGATCCGGTGCCCCTGGCATGGTTGGGATTTTGACCCACTGACGGGCCTTTCCCCTGGCGGCCATGAAGATTCAGGCCAAGTACTTTACCCAATCCAGATCCGCAAGGGGGAGATCTTCATTGGTCTTGATCCCGAGCCTGCGCGGCCTCGCACCGTGAGTGACGCTATGGCCGAGTCCATGGTCAATTGGGGCGTGTCACGCGTGTTTGGCTTGGTCGGACATTCCAATCTTGGTTTGGCTGTCGCGATACGTCTGCTCGCGATTGTAGGCGAACTCAGTTATATCGGCGTGCGCCACGAAGGCGCGGCCGCT
>JAJFIM010000052.1 GCA_021774995.1 Alphaproteobacteria bacterium
TGCCCGGCATGGCGGGGCTCGACCCCTTGCGCGGGCCCAATATGGACGCCTTTGGACCCCGTTTCACGAATATGACGGCGGCCTATCACGGCGCACACAGACTGGTTGCCAAACGCGCCGCCGCCGCGCTGTCGGTCGATCTGAAAGAAGGCGTTTACGCTTATCTGGTTGGCCCCTGCTTTGAAACGCCCGCCGAGATTCGCGCGCTGCGCCTGCTGGGCGCTGATGCAACGGGCATGTCAACCGTGCCGGAAGTTATCACCGCCAATCATTGCGGAATGAGTGTGTTGGGGATCAGCGTCATCACCAATATGGCGATTGACAAATTGGACAGCGGCCGCGCCACCACGGCGGAAGAGGTGTTTGAAACGACAACGCGCATCGCCCCGGATTTATCGCGCCTGCTGACAAAAATCATCGGCGACATGGGGTAGGATTTATTTCTAAAGATCTGGGGCGCTAATAATAAGGATCATACATATAGTCGGCAATGGCTTGTTCGAGGGCTTGCGGGCGGGGCGCGTTGGCCAGGCCTTGATCGTAGGCGACTTGGGCCACGGCCTTGGCGATTTCCAGCGAGGCGTTTCGAATGGCGTTCAGCGGCGGGTAAACGGAGCCTTTTTTCAAGTCTTCCTGCGTCACTTGTTCGGCGAGCTTTTTTGCCGCCGCCAGAAACATATCCTCGCAAATATGTTTGGCCTCGCAAATCACGGCGCCCAGCCCGATGCCGGGAAATATATAGGCGTTATTGCCCTGGCCCGGCGCGTAAGTTTTGCCGTTCAACGTCACCGGCGCGAAAGGGCTGCCGCTTGAGAAAATGACCCTGCCCTTGCTCCATATGTAGGCCTGCTCCGCCGTGCATTCCGCCCGCGAGGTGGGATTGGACAGGGCGAATATAACGGGCCGTTCATTGATTTTGGCCATTGATGCAACGATATCTTGCGTGAATGCGCCCGGCGCGCCGGTGGCGCCGATCAACACATGTGGTTTGATCTCTTTGACGGCTTGGGCAAAGCTGAGCGGTTTGTGATCGTGCGCGTAGGGTAGATTGTGTTCAGCCAAATCGTCGCGGGATTTTACCACAAGGCCATTGATGTCCACAAACCACAGACGTCGCCGGGCTTGCTCCTCGCTCATACCTTTGTCTTTAAAGGCCTCGACCATGAGATCGGCAATGCCTGTTGCGGCTGATCCGGCGCCCAGAAACATGATGGTGAGATCTGAAAAATCAATGCCCGAGATCCGGGTTGAGGCGTAAACGCCCGCCAGCGCCACCGATGCAGTGCCCTGGATATCGTCATTGAAACATAAAACGCGGTCGCGATAGGCGTTGAGCAACCGGTAAGCGTTGGGCGTGAGGAAATCTTCAAATTGAATGAGCGCGCGGGGAAATTTGTCTTGCACCGCCATAACGAATTCCTCGATCAATTCGTCATAAGCGTCGCCTTCCAGCCGTTCGCGCCTGACGCCCAGATAAAGTGAATCTTCGCGCAGCTCTTTGTTATTTGTGCCCACATCCAGCATGACGGGGAGGCATTGGTTTGGCTGTATGCCCGCGCAGGCGACATAGAGGCTGAGCTTGCCGATGGGAATGCCCATGCCGTTGGCGCCAAGATCGCCCAGGCCCAATATGCGTTGCCCATCCGTAACGACGATGACCCGCACGTCGTCCGTTGGCCAGTTGTCTAAAATGCTGCGGATGCGCCCGCGATCCTGGGGCGTAATATAGAACCCGCGCGGCTGACGGAAAATATGCGCGAATTCCCGGCACGCCTGACCGACTGTGGGCGTGTAAACGATGGGCATGAACTCATCTATGTGGTCCATTAGCGTGCGGTAAAACAAGCGTTCATTGCGGCCCATCAACGCCATTAATGCGATGTAGCGTTCAATATCTGAATCCTTGCGGCGCAGGTTTTCCAGCACGCGTTCAATTTGCGTTGCCTGGGACCCGACAGAGGCGGGCAAAAGGCCGCGCAGTTTGAGTCTGTCGCGTTCTTCTTCCGTGAACGCCGTTGACTTATTGAGGGCTGCGTTCAGCAATATGTTAAAGCCTGTCATGCCCTGATCTTGCGTCATATGTTTGTCTCCGGCGCTGCGCAAAAATTTATGTACGTACTAGCTCACTTTTACCAGGTCCGGTCAAGGCGCGGGCGGGCGCATTTTTGTTTGACTTGCGCTCGGCTTCCCGCCGCGACATGATGGAACGCATCTTATTTTAAGGATATCGCGCATGGACGAATTTTCCGACCCGGAAACGATTGACCCCACTGAAGCCGAGGTCCGCGTTTTGAACGCTGCGCATTTGGGAAATTGGGCGCGCTTTGCCGGAGGCCGGGAACATCATCAGATTGGCGCAATGTTCCTGCGTCTGTTGATTGCCGGATTGCGGGCCGATTGGCGGGTTGGGCCTGAAGGCGTGCGCATAGAGGGCGCGCGCATCACGGGGCCGCTGAATCTGATAGACGTCAGGGGGCCAGGGGGCGGGGCTTTGCCCTCATTGGTCTTCGTCGATTGCATATTTGATCAACCCGTTGTGGTGTCGGGCGCCAGTTTTCGCGCTCTGTCCTTTTGCCGCTGCGCGCTTCCGGCGCTAAAGGGAAGTGGTTTGCGATTGGAGGCTGATCTTGATCTTACAGGCGCGCGCATTGGCCTGGAGGGGCGCGTGGAAGATGAGAGCGCGGAGGCGCCGTGCCCCTGCATCGCAATTGACCTTGATCGCGCCCGGATTGGCGGGCGTGTGGTTATGGCGTCCGATAGAGTTGCGCGTTTTAACGCTTATGGCGTCGTGTGCCTTGTCAGTGCTAAAATCGGCAGCGATCTGGTGATGGATGGGGCCAAGCTCGATGGGGCGGGAGGAGCGGCGTTCAATGCAGGGGCGATTCAAATCAACGGCGACGCCCAATTCAATATGGCGGCTTCGCACCGCTTTGAAGCTGTTGGCGAGATGCGGCTCCAGGCGGCGCACATTCAAGGCGACCTTTCTCTGGCCGGCTCTTTTGTGTCAAACAGCCAGGGTCGCGCGCTCCACTGCGAAGACATTGTTGTGGAAAGCGTCTTTTTACGCCGGGAGGAAACAACGCCTTTCGAAGCGGAGGGGCGCATTAATTTTCTCTCCGCCACCATCGGCGGCAATTTCGTCATTAATGGCGCGCGGGTAACGCCGGGCCCTGATTTTAGCGGCGCCATCTCGGTCGGAGGTCCGATCAGTCTTAATTTGCAGCAAACGCGCATTTCAAACGCCTTGATACTTCTTGATATTGGATCGCGCGGATCGGGCGGCGGTCAAACGCCCCCTCAAGAAACCGGCGCCGCCCGGCGGGATGTCCAGGGGTGGTTTTTGCTTAACGGAACTCAAATCGGGACCATCGCGGACGATCCGGAAACAGGCTGGCCAGCTTATGGTTATCTCGATCTGGATGGATTGAGCTACACGCATTTACGCACGCGCACGGGCGGCGATATCACCAAGGTGCGTCTCGAGTGGTTGCGGCGTCAATACGCGCAAGGAAAACCCATAACCAGGACGTTTCGGCCTCAGCCATTTGAAGAACTCGCAAGAGTGTTACGCTCGCATGGACGCGCCGAAGAGGCTGACGTGATCGCCATTGAAAAGATCAGGATGCGGCTTGATGCGAAGGTTGGTGAAAAACGCGCGCGGTTTCTGCCGCATCTTCTGATGTTGCTGAGCAATCATGGCTATTCCTCCAGCAGGGCGTTGCTTTCCTTCTTGACATTTATTTTGTTGGGAGCGCTTTTTTACGCCATTGCGTTATGGGGGTTTGATCAGCCTTTTTTGCCGGTGGAATTGGCGCCGGTTCCCACGCGCTACGCAATTTTTTCGGACTGGATCGCGGCGTCTCACGCCCAAGGCTGCCCCGGTCTGGCGTTGCCGCAATATGCGCTGGATGTCGCTTTGCCCGTTGTTGAATTGGGGCAAACCTCGCTATGCCGATTTTCGCCGCAAGGAAGTTTTATGTGGATTTGGCTGATCTTGCACGCGTTTTACGCCATTTTTGGCGCTGCGCTTTCCGCCATCGTGATTTTGACGTTGACGGGCGTCCTGCGCCGGGATTGAGGCGCCCCTCGCGGGGGTCACGCCGATTTTTGCGCAGCGATCCGCATGGCCTCACTTAACACATCCATATCGCCAATATGATTTGCCAGGAGAAGAATAAGCTTGGCGTTTGCGCGTTGCACGTCGTCGTCGCTCAAGTCTTTCTGCATGGAAATCAATTTCTGATAAAAATCATCAGGATGGAAAATATTAGCTTTCACATTCAAATTCATGGGGTTTTCTCCTGGTGGCCAAAATCCAAAGATATCTTCAATTTCCGATTCGTTATTTAAGCGGGATATTTCAGCGCCATCGCCGCGGCGAGAGACCGTGGAATCCATACGGCGCCTCAACTAAAAGTTGGCCCCGCTATCAAGTCGCGGGGTGACAAAAGTGGGGATGCGGCATGATGAATATGTAAGGAATTTTAAATTCACTATATTAAACTCTTAGTTATGAAGATTGACAAATCGCGCGGGCCAGCGCATCCCTTATTTTTGCTTCATCGAATGCACGCCATCTGGCGGCGATATGCTGATCGGGGCGAATAAGATAAACAGCGCCCTTCGCGCCATCATAGCGATCCGTCAAAACGCCTTTCTTATCCAGCAGGGTTTCCCCTACGGTCAGAACGCGCGCATCGATCCCTACGCCATTAACTGATAGAACGCCTGGCGCTTCGCCAAAAACCAGAATGATGAAATCATCCCCAATGCAGTTGAGAAACCATGTGTCTTGCCCTTCAAATTCAATCGGCGCGTCGGCGCAATTGGCGCCGGGCGCCATGGCGCTCTCGACCGGCTTTTCATCAGGCGTGTTTAAAGATGATTTAACGTAGGGCGTGGGCGTTGACAGCCGGCCGCTGTTCACCAACGGGCGGGCGAAATCATACTCTTCCGCCAGTTCCAGGATGGCGTCTCTGAAAAAACGGCTGCCTTTGCTTTTGGGCGTGATGAAATCGGTTGAGCGCGTCGATTGCTTAAGATTGTCGTCCGCGGCGAAGGCGCGCTCTTCATTATAGGTGTCGAGAAGCCGCAAGGGGGCCTTGCCGTCCAGTACAAGTTTGAGCTTCCATGTGAGATTATCAATATCCTGAACGCCGGTATTGGCGCCGCGCGCCCCGAAAGGAGACACCTGATGCGCCGCATCGCCGGCGAAAAGGACGCGGCCATAGCGGAAATTATCAATTCTGCGGCAGGCGAATTGATAAATGGAAACCCATTCCAGTTCGAACTCTTTATCCGGTCCGAGCATGGCTTTTATGCGCGGAATAACATTTTCCGGTTTTTTCTCTTCTACCGGATCCGCGTCCCATCCCAATTGAAAATCGATACGCCACACATCGTCCGCTTGCCGGTGCAGGAGCACGGATTGATTTTTATGAAAGGGAGGGTCAAACCAAAACCAGCGTTCCGTGGGGAAGTCCGCTTTCATCACCACATCGGCAATAAGAAACCGGTCCTGAAAAAACTGTCCTGAGAAAGCGCCGTCCACCATGCCGCGCACATCGCTATTGGCGCCGTCGCAGGCAATAAGCCAGTCGCACTCCATGGTAAAAAAGCCGTCGGGCGTTTCCACGGAAAGGGAAACATAGTCGTCAAATTGCTTGAGGCTGATGACCTTGTGGCGCCACCGCATATCGATGAGGTCGCCTTTTTCGCCGCAACAGTCAATCATGAATTCTTCAAGGTAATATTGCTGCAAATTAATCATGGCCGGCATTTTATGATCGTCTTCCGGCAGAAGGTTAAACTTATACGCCAATTTATCCTTGAAATAGACCTTGCCCAGATTCCAGCTAATGCCTTTATTGACCATGGGCGCGGCGCAGCCCAGCCGGTCCCAGATTTCAAGCGGTCTTTTGGCGTAACACACCGCGCGCGACCCGACGCTCACCGTGTGACCGGCGTTAAGGACGACGACAGGCAGACCGCGGGCGGCGCAATCAAGGGCGGCCGTCAATCCTATGGGTCCGGCGCCGACCACGACTACTTTGTGGCGCACGGGTTCCTTCATATTTTGTTCCTGAGACTGAACATAAGGGAATTCAGGGTATTGATATGTGTTGAGCATGGGATAAGGCTCCGCTTCTCGTTATCTGGTGTGAAGACGCCGATGACTCACGTGGAAAATTCTTGGGCGTGAAGCCAGGCGGCGTGGGGAAGCGTTTTTTTTGTCTTTGACCACTCTTCCAGCATGACCGGTCCCATCTCATGAAGCTTGTCCATCATGTCTTGCGTTGCCGTGATCGTGGTCAGTTCAAGGCGGTGTCCATTGGGATCGAAAAAATATATTGATTTGATAATTTCGTGATTTGTTGGCCCGATAACGTCAATTCCTTTACCTTCCAGTTCCGCTTTGGCTTTCAGCAAGGCGTCTTCGTTCTCCACTTGGAACGCGATATGTTGAACCCAGTCAGGCGTGTTGGGGTCTTTGCCCATGGGAGGTGAGTTGGGAATTTCAAAAAAAGCGAGGATGTTGCCGTTACCCGCATCGAGAAAGATATGCATATAAGGGTCCGGCTCTTTGGTTGATGGGACTTTGTCTTCCGAAATCGCCAGGATGAAATCCATATTGAGGGCGTTCGCATAGAACTCAACCGTTTCCTTGGCGTCGTTGCATCGATAAGCGACGTGATGAATTTGTTGGATTTCCATAAGGGCATGCTCCGCGCTGATAGGAGAACGAGCGTTAATTAGTAACAAACGTTACTATATATTGTCAAGGATAATTATTGATAAAAACCAGTAATTATATTGAATATTTTTACAGCAATGCATAGAATGATAACAAAATGCATATACTAATCCTGGAGCGGAAATGAGTGGTAAAACTGACGGGCGTGTGCGGCGCTCTAATTCCGTCCAAGCGGCGGGGGAACCATCCCCAAAAGATCTCAAACTGGCGACTTTTTTTCCCTACCGTTTGGCCGTTCTCAGTTTTGATGTCTCTCAAACCATCTCGCAACTTTACGCCGACCGCTTTAACCTCACCCGGCAGGAATGGCGCGTGCTTGCCGCTTTAGGCGAGAACAAACATATGTCGGCGGCCGCCATCGCTGAATATTCCACCCTTGAGAAAATGCAGGTCAGCCGCGCCGTTTCCAAATTGCTGAAAGCGGGGCTTATCGCGCGCGAAGAAAACATCCGCGACCGCCGCTCTCATAGCCTGCGTTTGTCGGACAAAGGCGTTGCGATCTACCGAAAAATTGTGCCCCTCGTTCTGGCGCGGGAAAAATTTATCCTGTCCGCTTTGAGTGAACGGGAACGCAAGGAGATGGATAGCATCTTCGCCAAGCTGGTTAATAAGACGCGCGAAATGCGAAAAATGGGGTGACGCATGGTCTGCATCACCGAGCCGGCCTAAAGCTGAATGAAGCGGTCTAGGTGATCCGCGAAGGCGCTGCGCCATAGTTTTTCTTGACCTCACCCCGAAAAATGGTCCAGACCATGAAAGGGGCCGCAAGGGGATTAATCTTGGCTTGAAACTCCATGGAGACGGGAAAAATGGCGCATAAAATCTATGGGGATGCGGCGCGCGCTCTTGAGGGCTTGCTATTTGACGGTATGACGGTGATGTCGGGCGGGTTTGGCTTGTGCGGGATACCCGAAAACCTGATTCTGGCGTTGCGGGATTCGGGCGTCAAGGATCTGACCGTGATCTCCAACAATGCCGGGGTCGATGGCTTCGGATTGGGGCTTCTTCTGGAAACACGCCAGATCAAAAAAATGGTGTCGTCATATGTCGGCGAGAACAAAGAGTTTGAGCGGCAATATCTGGCGGGCGAGCTGGAGTTGGAATTCAATCCGCAAGGCACGCTGGCGGAGCGCATTCGCGCAGGCGGCGCAGGCATTCCAGCCTTTTACACCAAGACCGGCGTGGGGACGCTGATTGCGCAAGGCAAGGAGCTGAAAGACTTTAACGGCGAAACTTTTGTCATGGAGACGGGTCTTGTGGCGGATTTGAGCCTGGTCAAAGCGTGGCGGGCGGACCCGGAAGGCAATCTTGTTTATCGCAAGACGGCGCGCAATTTTAACCCCATGATGGCAAGCGCGGGCAAGGCGACCGTGGTGGAAGTGGAAGAGATCGTCGCCTTGGGGGATCTTAATCCCAATCACATTCATACGCCGGGCATTTACGTTCAACGGTTGATTGAGGGCAGCCACGAAAAGCGGATCGAGCAGCGCACCATTCGCGCGCGCGCCGCAGCATCGGGGGGAGAGGCGTAATGGCTTGGGATAGAAACGACATGGCGGCGCGGGCCGCGCGAGAATTGCAAGACGGTTTTTACGTCAATCTCGGGATCGGCATCCCGACGCTGGTGGCGAACTACATCCCCGAAGACGTGCATGTGACCCTGCAATCGGAAAACGGCATGCTCGGCATGGGGCCATTTCCGTATGAAGATGAAATTGACGCCGATCTCATCAATGCGGGCAAACAAACCATCACTGAATTGCCCTCCAGCTCTTTCTTTTCAAGCGCCGACAGCTTCGCCATGATCCGGGGCGGGCATATTGACCTGTCGATTCTGGGCGCCATGGAAGTGGCGGGCAATGGGGATCTGGCCAATTGGATGATCCCCGGTAAAATGGTAAAAGGAATGGGCGGCGCCATGGACCTTGTGGCGGGCGTTAAACGCGTTGTGGTCATCATGGAT
>JAJFIM010000511.1 GCA_021774995.1 Alphaproteobacteria bacterium
TGGCAACACTGCCGAGGTGCGCGCCCGCATTGCCGAACTGATGGCGTCTCATGCAGGCGCCGCCACCTATGGCGATGCGGGGCTGGATGAAACCCTGGAGGCCATTCGCAATGAGATGCGCCGCTTTGCCGATGATGAAATCATGCCCCATGCGCATGAATGGCATCTGGCGAATGACTACATCCCCATGGACATTATCACACACATGTCCGAGCTTGGCGTGTTCGGCCTTACCATACCTGAAGAATATGGCGGCATGGCTTTGGGCAAAGAATCCATGTGCGTGGTGTCGGAAGAACTGTCGCGCGGCTATATTGGCGTGGGGTCATTGGGGACGCGTTCTGAAATAGCGGCTGAGTTGATTTTAGGCGGAGGAACGGACGCGCAAAAAGCGCACTGGCTGCCCAAAATCGCCAGCGGAGAGATCTTGCCCACGGCCGTTTTCACCGAACCCAATACCGGCTCTGATCTGGCCAGCTTGAGCACGCGCGCGGTTCTCGACGGCGCTGTTTATAAAATCACCGGTAACAAAACATGGATCACCCACGCGGCCAGAGCCGATCTCATGACGCTCCTTGTACGGACAAATACCCAGGAAAAAGGCTATAAGGGTCTGTCCATGTTTTTGGCCGAAAAACCACGGGGCGATGACGCCGATCCCTTCCCGGCAAAGGGCGTGACGGGAAGTGAGATTGAAGTTTTGGGTTATCGCGGCATGAAGGAATACGAACTGGGATTTGATAATTTCGAAGTCAATTCAGAAAACCTGCTCGGCGGCATTGAGGGCCAAGGCTTCAAGCAATTGATGCAAACCTTTGAATCGGCGCGTATCCAGACCGCCGCCCGCGCCGTGGGCGTGGCGCAAAGCGCTCTGGAACTTGGTATTCAATACGCTCACGAGCGCAAACAATTCGGTAAGGAGCTTTATGCCTTCCCCCGCGTCTCGGGCAAGCTGGCCATGATGGCGGTGGAGATCATGGCGACGCGTCAGCTCACTTATTTTGCAGCGCGTGAAAAAGACCAGGGCCGGCGCTGCGATCTGGAAGCGGGCATGGCTAAATTGCTGGCCGCAAGGGTCGCCTGGAGCGCCGCCGACAATGCCTTGCAAATCCACGGCGGCAACGGCTTTGCACTGGAATACCCCATCAGCCGCGTGCTGTGCGATGCGCGCATCTTGAACATCTTCGAAGGCGCCGCCGAAATTCAGGCGCAAGTGATCGCCCGGCGATTGCTGGACAAGGACACGAATTAGTATATTTGTCAGTCGTCTGATGGTGTGCAATTTTTGGGAATGCTAGGATCGCTTAACTTGCAAGGTGATCCTTGTTTTGCTCGAATAAACCACTTGTTGCTATCTGCATAATAACGAACTTCAATTTGCGCCAACCCCTTATCATCAGGGCACTTTAAAAAATACTGAACCCCATCTTGCCTTATATCACGCACCATTTCCATGCGAGTTCGGTACGACCAGTCCTCGTCTTGATTGCAAACTCCTATAATGACATCCGTTGGAGACCTGACTTCTGAGCCCATTTGTATCGAAGTAATTTCCCTGGTTTTCTGTTGGCGCCACCAGCCATCAGGCAAAAATCCTTTTACCATGAGGCCCACGGAGATCACGGCAAGAACACCCACAAGGGCGAAAATATTTATGAAAAGGCGCAAAACCCACCCCCCTCTTAATCGACTGCCTCAATGAGAAGCATAATACTTAATTGAAGATAATGATACCGGGCCGCACCGGATGCGACACTTTCAAGCACCACTGGACAAACGCGCCAATTCAGGTTCCAATCCAAACAGTAAGCGTCATCCCAGAAACCAGTTTGTTTCAAATCTTTGATTTGACTGACAAACTGGGTTATCTGGGATCCATGGCAGGTAGCCCAGCACTCGGCGTTATGGATACCTGCTCTAACATGTCCCGCCAAAAACCTTCTGGTTTTCGGGCTCATGTAACGTCTGGAATGACGTAAGTGGTCTTTATAGATATGTGACCTAGAGTAAATATTGATCAAGGAGTTTTTCATACATGGCGGGATTTTTTGACGCCCTTATCCCCTTTGCGCTCGGCGCGGTGGTTATCGTTCTTCTGATTGGCCTCTTCAGTCTGTTCAAGGGCGGTGATTTTGCCCGTTCCAATTCAAACAAGCTGATGCGCTGGCGCGTAGTTTTACAGTTCATCGCGATTGTCGTGATGATGACGGCGCTTTATTTCCGCGGCTCCTGAATCGATGGTCACGCTCAACAAAATATACACCAAGACCGGGGATGACGGCATGACGGGTCTCGGGTCCGGAGAGCGCCGCGCAAAATATAATCTGCGCGTTGCCGCCTACGGCACGGTGGATGAGGCCAATGCCGCCCTTGGCTTGGCGCGCCTTCACACAAGCGGCGCCTTGGATGAAGCTCTGGCGCGCATCCAAAATGACCTATTTGATCTTGGTGCAGATCTTTGCACGCCGGACACGGGCGCGCCGCTGGGCTATGAACCGTTGCGCATCATTGAATCCCAAGTCACCTGGCTGGAAGACCAGATGGACGCGATGACGAAGCGCATCAAACCTCTGAAATCTTTTATTCTACCGGGCGGCTCGAAGGCTTCGGCCCATCTGCACATGGCGCGCACAATCGCGCGGCGCGCAGAGCGCCTAATGGTGGAGCTGGCCGCGCGCGATGACGAACAAGTCGGCGGCGCCGCCTTGCATTTTATCAACCGATTGTCGGACTTTTTGTTCGTCGCCGCCCGCATTGCCAATGACAATGGCGCGCGCGACGTTCTGTGGACGCCGGGCAAAAACCGCTAGCCCGCCCGTCTAAGCTGCGCTCCATGACGAAAGGGCGGGCGCCCTTGTGATCCCGCGCCAATTCGCATTACACTGATTGCACTTGGGGTTGAGAGGGGAAAATTCATGGTCTTTGTGCCCATCCACGACAAAAATGCGTTGAAGTTCATAGGCTTTCAGCGCGTAACCTTTGGGCTCATCGTAACGAATATTGCCGTTTTTCTCTGGCAACTCAGCTTAGGCGCCAAGCAATCCATGGCTTTGGCCATCATCGCCGGCGTGACGCCGACTTCCCTCATAGGCGGCGCACCCTTACCGCCTGATTTTGCCCTTCTTCCCCCGGAATTTACGCTTTTTACCTATATGTTCTTACATGGTTCATGGATGCACCTCATCGCCAACATGATCTTTCTTTGGGTTTTTGGCGACAACATTGAAGATGCTTTGGGACATCTGAAGTTCTTGTTTTTCTATTTGGCGTGCGGCGTGGCGGCGGGCTACGCCCACGCCTTTATGGATGCGCAATCTGGGGCCCCGATGATCGGCGCCAGCGGGGCCACGGCCGGCGTGATCGGGGCTTATTTACTGCTCTATCCACGCGTCAAAGTGTGGGTCTTGGTTCTTATGCGCATTCCCATGCGCCTGCCCGCTTATTGGATTTTAGCCTTCTGGGTGGGCTTTCAAATTTATTTCATGCTCTTCTCCAACGATGCGACCACAGCCTGGTGGGCGCATATTGGCGGATTTATTGCCGGCATTATCCTGGCGGTCCTCTTGCGGCGTCACGAAATCCCTCTTTGGGGACCAAAACCAGATGAGAATGCCAGCCCCTAATTGGGAGCGCCTTGCGACCCTGATGAAATAGTTGGCTGAGTGAAATTGTCCAATCGCGAAGATTGGTTTGCTTTGTTCGACCTTTCTCTTTGGAGCAACCGAATGAATATCATGAAGTGCGTGACGAGAAGCAATGGAACTAAAAATGTCGGAATGTACCAAGCAGCCCCGATATAGGGTATGGCCTCTGCATGACTCAGCGCCAAGATAAGGTCCACACTACCGACAATGTTAAAGATCCAGACAAGTAACAAAGCCCCTGTTCGGCCGCTGCGAAGTGCGCTCAGCGCGAACAACGCCAGAACGGCGGAGATTAAATCTCCGTAAGCGGTCGGAATGGCGAAATTTTCCGGCAGCCCCTGCAACACAATTCCCGGAACCAGGAACGCCATGCCAATGTGGCGAAAAGCATGGGGCAGCGTCAGCCAAAACAAAGCCTGCCGCCGCGATAGCGTCTGCAGCCAAGGCGCCGCGATCCACTTTGCAATGAGACCCCATACGATAAGACTGAAAATCAATTGTAGTCCAAAAATTGCTGATGCATCCATTGGTCCATCCTCCATTAATTGTCTTGCATGTTTTCTGGTTTTAAAGTTCAGGCGGCGCGTTGAGTTCGCCCCTCTAACGCGTCCAGCCTGGCGCTCAGGCGTATGACCTCGTCTGTGAGAGATTTAATGCGCGCATCTGCATATTCATGCGGGCCGTCATCCATTGCTTGCGCGGCGTCCGAAATCCGCATCCATAAACGCCGCCCCCAAGAGACGCTTTTCACAGCGTTAGCGGTTTCAATTCGTATCGTCATTGGTCAGTTCCTTTCATTTAGTGTATATACACTTTATTTTACAAAAAAATATCAGGCCAATTGTCCGAAGGCGGCAAGCTCTTCTTGAACGCGCGCCCACATATCATCGCCCACTTGTTTCCGAAGCGCTCTTTGGGCCCGGCGCCAAAGGGGGAGCGCCTTTTCCATGACAATAACGCCTTTATCCGTCAACTTTGCGGACCGCGCGCGACCAACGCCATCATCAGTTGTCTTGATAAGCGCCTGGCTTTCCAGAGGCTTCAAATTCCTTAAAAAGGTCGTCCGCTCCATGCCCACATGAGACGAAAGGTCAGTCAGCGTCGCGCCCTCTTTCACGCATATGGCGGCCAAAATCGTAAATTGCGTCACCTTTATCCCGGCGGGTTTGAGCGCTTCATTATACCTGCGGGTTATTTTGCGCGCCGCTTTTCGCATTTTATCGCACGCGCAAGCCCCCCGCACTTCCGTACTTAACTGCTTTATGAGTGTCTCCTTGGTCATATGCGTGTATATACACTATAAAATCAGCCCGTCAAGTCATAATCAAAAAAAACGGCATATTGGATAGGCTTGCCGGCGAGGGACTGCCCCTAAACGCCGTCAATTGACAGATCCGGCGCGCGCCGGTAGTTTTCGCACTGCAATATAAATGTCTACAGTGCCGGATGGCGTGAAACTGGGCGATAACCCCCCCCGCGCATCCCTAACAATTGGAGCCGCCGCAACATGAAAGTGATTGTGCCTGTTAAACGCGTCATCGATTACAACGTTAAAGCCCGCGTCAAACCGGACCAGACCGGCGTCGATCTTGCGAATGTGAAAATGTCGATGAACCCCTTTGATGAAATCGCCGTCGAAGAGGCTATTCGCATGAAGGAAGCAGGGAACGTGACGGAAATTATCGCCGTTTCCATCGGGCCGCAGCAGGCGCAAGAAACCATCCGGACGGCGCTCGCCATGGGCGCTGATCGCGGCATATTGGTCAAAACCGATGAAACGGTGGAGCCCCTGGCGGTCGCCAAAATCCTCAAAGCCATCGTCGGGCAGGAAAACCCCGAACTGGTATTGCTGGGCAAACAAGCCATTGATGACGATTGCAACCAAACGGGTCAAATGTTGGCGGCGCTGCTGGACTGGCCGCAGGGCACGTTCGCCTCTGAAGTGAAATTCGCCGACGGCAAGCTTCAAGTCACGCGCGAAATTGACGGTGGATTGCAAACAATTGAAATTAACACGCCTGCCATTGTCACGGCGGATCTGCGGCTCAATGAACCCCGTTACGCCTCACTGCCCAACATCATGAAGGCGAAGAAGAAACCCATCGACATGAAGTCCCCTGAAGATTACCAGGTCGATGTCACGCCGCGCCTGAACGTTCTTAAAGTAACGGAGCCGGAAAAACGCGAAGCGGGGGTGAAAGTTGAAAATGCCGCCGAACTGGTGAAAAAACTCAGAGAAGAAGCGGGGGTCATATAATGGTCAGTCTTGTTTTAGCCGATCACGACAACAACGC
>JAJFIM010000512.1 GCA_021774995.1 Alphaproteobacteria bacterium
GCCAAATTCTATGACCTGAACAAGGCGCCGGCGGTTTGTCCTAAATGCGAACATAGTTTCGAACCGGTAAAAGCGCCAAAACCCAAAAAGGAACGCGTTGAACCTCCCAAGGAGACGCAGAAAGCGCCGGTGACGGCGAGCCCCAAGGAGGAGGCGCAGCCTGAAGGCGAAGTGACTTTCGAAGAAGCGGATGCGGAATTGACCACTGTGGCGAGCGCCCGGATCGCCGGTTTGGATGAAGAAGATGAGAGCGAAGAGGATGACGCCTTCATTGCTGCGAATGGTGGCGATGAGAACGATGCGCTCCTCGCTGCGGATGACGAAGACGATGATGACGTCAGCGCGATGATTGACGCTGACATCACGGTTGACGATTAAGCGGGCGCAATGCGCTGTCAAATGGGAATACCAAAGCTTCGATTCAAGTTTTACTTGATCGGCTGAACTCGTCGCCTTAAGTTCCGGCTGATTGAAAAGCCCCTCGGAATTTTGGGCGACAAAGTCAAGGGGCCATAGCTCAGTTGGGAGAGCGCTTGCATGGCATGCAAGAGGTCGGCGGTTCGATTCCGCCTGGCTCCACCAATCCTTTCCCTGCGAACCAGCCCCTCTTGAGGGCTCTGCGGTTTTCTGTTTATACGTCAGGAATACTTGTGCTTTTTGCATTGTCAGGCCTCTATCTCGACATATAATTCATATGGCGAATATGATTTTCTCAAGGCTGGTTTTCAGGACTTTTACACCTCCTGTGCGGAGGTGGCCGTTTTTTGAGATGATGCGCAGCGGTCATAGAGAGGTCGTAGGTTCGAGTCCTACCGGGCCACCACGCTTTCTCCGGGTCAGACCCACCGGATTATGGAGCGGGCGAAGGGAATCGAACCCTCGTCTTTAGCTTGGGAAGCTGCTGCTCTACCATTGAGCTACGCCCGCCGTTAACAGCCTGACAATGTAGAGCAAAATTCACAGATCGGCCAAATTTATTGCGCCATACCGGTATGTTCAATTTTGCGTCAGCACAGGCCCCTGTGCTTGAGTCGAGATGGGCTTTCGTGCTCCACTGAATTCCATGACCGTTACCGAGATCGATATAGCTGAACCGCCCGCACCGGACACGCGCAAGTTCCGCAATCCCGAGACCACTGCAACCGGCGCCGCGCGCGCCAGCGTTCGCCTGTTGTCGCTCGACACTTTATGGATCAACACGGGAACGCTTTGCAACATCACTTGCGCCAATTGCTACATAGAATCGAGCCCCACCAATGACCGTTTGTCGTACATCACAGCAAATGAAGTGGCCGTATATCTGGATGAAATTGCGGCGCTGAATATGTCAACCACGCAAATTAGTTTTACCGGCGGCGAGCCCTTTATGAATCCGCAATTTTGCGACATGGCGGCGGTCGCGCTGGCGCGCGGCTTTAAAGTACTCGTTCTCACAAACGCCATGCAGCCCCTTATGCGCGCTCCCATCATGAAAGACATGATCGCGCTTAAAGATTTGTATCCGGAGCAAATGACGCTGCGGGTCAGTTTGGACCACTTTACAAAATCTCTACATGAAGAAGAGCGCGGCCCAGGTACATGGTCTATTGCGCTCAAAGGGCTCGGTTGGCTGTCTTCAAACGGGTTTGACCTCGCGGTGGCCGGACGTACGTGCTGGGGAGAGAGCGAGGATCTGTCTCGCAAGGGCTATGCGCGTCTCTTCGCGCAAAACGACTTAAAGATAGATGCTTTTGACCCCGCCAGCCTCCTCTTGTTCCCAGAGATGGACGCCAACGCCGACATCCCGGAGATCACTGTGGATTGCTGGGAACTTCTGGGCAAGCGCCCCGACGACATGATGTGCGCGTCAAGCCGCATGGTCGTGAAGCGCAAGGGCGACGCCAGCCCTATCGTTCTTCCTTGCACCCTCTTGCCCTATGAGGGGCGGTTTGACATGGGGGCCACTCTGGAGAGCGCGCGAGGGCGCGTGATGTTGAACCATCCCCATTGCGCAAAATTTTGCGTTCTTGGCGGCGGGTCCTGCAGCGGCTGAATAAAAGGGACTATTTCCACTCTTTAAAATGTTTGGAGAGCTTCAATCCCTGGCGCTGATAATTCGACCCAATATCCCGGCCGTATATGCGTTCAGGAACCTCCGTCAGACGCTCATAAATCAGCCTGCCGATAATTTGCCCATCGGTCAGGATAAAAGGCACTTCATGACTGCGCACTTCAAGCACAGCGCGAGCCCCCTCCCCGCCCGCTTTGTCATGGCCGAAACCCGGGTCAAAAAATCCGGCATAGTGCACACGAAACTCGCCAACGAGGGGATTAAATGGCGTCATTTCTGCCGCAAAATGTGGCGGGACATGCACAGGTTCTTTGGACGCCAGAATATAAAACTCATTTGGATCGAGGATAATACTGCGCGTCTCGTTCACATAAATAGGTTCCCAGAATTCTTTAGGGTCTTGCATGCCCGCTTTGTCTACATCGATGAGGCCCACGTGACGTTTGGCGCGATAGCCAACCAGGTGAGATTTGCCATCGCCAATCAAATCAATGCTGAGAGCGATACCCTGATCAATATCAATGTCCCCATCGGATCTCTTGATCAATTGCTGTTCAGACTGCAAACTCCTTAACTCAGCATCAGAGGATTTCGGTCCTCCGCGGCGAAAGCGGATCTGGTTGAGGCTGGAGCCCGCACGCACAAGAATGCTAAATGTCCGTGGTGAAATTTCAGCATAAAGCGGCCCTGCATACCCAGCTTCAACCCGGTCAAACTCCGTTGCGCGATCAGTAATTAACCGCGTAAAAACATCGATCCGCCCGGTCGAACTTTTGGGATTGGCCAAACCCGAAATGCTCGATGGCAAATTGAGGGTTTCCATAAGTTCCACCAGATAAACACAGCCAGTCTCCAGCACGGCGCCCTCAGTGAGGTTAATTTCATGCAGCGTCAAATCTTCGATTTTATCGCTTACTTTGTCATAACCCGGCAGGAAGCTTGCCCTTATCCTGTAAGCCTTTTTACCTAATCGCAAATCAAGACTGGCGGGTTGAATCTGACCAGCGTCAATGTCGTCAGACCTTGACCAAATTTTCTTATCCTTGATCAATGTCCCGATATTCTGGCCCGGCAAGATTCCATGTGGAGGCCGCCCACGCACTTCGCGCGCGCCGCCCCCTTTCTCGTCGCCAAAAAGATTCCCTGTCTGCGCCATTCTTGTCTCTTAAATCCCGGAAGGGCGCCGGTCAAGCGCCGCCTGGCCCATCCCAATATTTGAGACCGCCTTGACCCTCCCGCCCCAGCGTTTTAAGGTCTCCCCCTTCAGTGGGATTTGTGCCGGCCGGCTTGCGACCACATGATCAAACTCGCTAAAAGGCTGGATACAGACCTCGCCCCTTAAGTGGCGGGGTTTTTTGATTGGATAACAGACATGTCTGAACAGGCGCAAAATAAAGTACAAAAGGGCGCCATTGGGAAAAAGCCCAGCGCAAAACAATGGCGCCCCGCCACCCAGGCCGTGCGCGGCGGCGCCAACCGCTCCCAATTTGGCGAGACCAGCGAAGCGCTCTTTCTCACCTCCGGCTATGTATATGAGAGCGCCGAAGAAGCCGAAGCCCGGTTTGCCGGAGAACGCGATGGATTCGTTTATAGCCGGTTCGCCAATCCGACGGTCGCCATGTTTGAAGAACGCATGGCGCTACTGGAAGGAGCCGATGCCGCCAAGGCGACCGCCACGGGTATGGCGGCGGTCACGGCCGCATTATTGTGCCAGCTGTCGGCCGGAGATCATATCATTGCGAGCCGCGCTATGTTTGGGTCGTGCCGCTATATCGTGGATACGCTCCTGCCGCGCTTCGGGGTCGAATTTACGTATGTCGACGGCTGTAACATCGACCAATGGCAAGCAGCTATGCGCAGCAACACCAAAGTGTGTTTCTTGGAAACGCCGTCCAACCCGACTTTGGAAATAATCGACCTGCGGGCGGTGGCTGATATCGCCCACGGCGCAGAGGCCCGGTTGGTGGTGGACAATGTTTTTGCGTCTCCCGTACTGCAAAAACCGATGACGTTCGGCGCTGATATCGTTGTCTATTCGGCAACCAAGCATATTGACGGTCAGGGGCGCTGTATGGGCGGCGCCATCCTAAGCGACGCCGGGTTTATCGAAGATCATGTTTCAAATTTTCTGCGCCAGACCGGCCCGGCTCTCAGTCCATTTAACGCGTGGGTCATGCTCAAGGGCTTGGAGACGATGGATCTGCGCGTGCGCCAAATGAGTAGAAACGCCTCGGAGATTGCTGATTTTTTAGCCGACCATCCCAAACTTTCAAAAATATTCTATCCCGAACGCAAAGATCACCCGCAGCACGCATTAGCAGCGGCCCAAATGGAAATGGGTGGCAATATTGCAACCTTCGAAATGACTGGCGGAAAACAGCAAGCATTTCGCTTTTTAAACAGTTTGTCGATTATCGATATTTCGAACAATCTGGGCGATGCAAAAAGTCTGATCACGCACCCTGCGACCACGACGCATCAAAGATTGTCGGAAGAGGTAAGGCTGGATTTGGGCGTGACTCCGGGAATGCTAAGATTATCAGTTGGTCTTGAAGATGTGCGGGATTTAAAAGAAGATCTGGGACAAGCACTGGACTTGGCGTAGTGTTATAGAGCGAACTCATTGTCGCACAGGAAAGAATTTAGGCAATAACATGTATGAGGCGGTAACACGGGATATAGCCGTAATGGTGAAACCGATTTTTCTGGAGGATCAATCGGAACCAGAAGAAAACCATTTTGTGTGGGCCTATACGATACAAATTAAAAACCAGGGCGATAAAACGGTGCAATTGCGAACCCGCTCATGGGTGATTACGGATTCTGCTGGCCATGTTCAGCAAGTGCATGGCGAGGGCGTTGTCGGCAAACAACCAATCCTGCATCCCGGAGAACGTTTCGAATATACAAGTGGCGCTCCCTTGGCGACGCCCACCGGATTCATGGAAGGTTCGTATCAGATGGAGACCAGCACCGGCGATGTTTTTGATGTTGCAATTCCGGCTTTTTCTCTGGACAGTCCACACCACACGATCAATGTGCACTGATTGATGCTTCCAAGGCGCACCCATATGCAAAGTTAAGGAGCGCAGCTCCCACGTGCTTGACCTTCGACCAATCCTTCTCGTGAATGGTATTCTTCTGGCCCTGCTCGGCCTCGCCATGCTGCTTCCCGCTGTGGCCGACCTCACTGTCAATCATGCAGATGCTAAAGTTTTTCTAGCCGCCGCTGCAATCACCCTTTTTGTCGGCGTCAGCCTCGCCCTCACAAACTGGGGCCATGCAGGCAATTTAAACGTCCAACAGGCCTTTATCTTAACCACGTCCGCATGGGTATTTGCACCCGCCTTTGCAGCGCTTCCCTTCATGTTCTGCGAATTGGGACTGGATTACACCGACGCTTTCTTTGAAGCCATGTCGGGACTAACCACCACCGGCTCAACGGTGGTAACTGGCCTCGACACGGCGCCGCCGGGTATACTTCTCTGGCGCGCATTGCTGCAATGGCTTGGCGGGATTGGCATCATCGTCATGGCGATTGCCGTTCTGCCCATGCTGCAAGTGGGGGGAATGCAGCTCTTCCGGCTCGAATCATCAGAAGCGTCTGAAAAAATTCTCCCAAGAGCGACTGAGATTGCCGGCTCTATTGCGGTTGTTTATGTAGGTTTCTCCCTTTTATGCGTGGTGAGTTATTGGGCGGCGGGCATGTCCATCTTTGAAGCCATCATTCATGCAATGACGACAATTTCCACCGGCGGATTCTCCACTTCGGATCAATCTATCGGTATATTTGACAGCATGGCGATCGACTATATCACCGTTATATTCATGATAGTCGGAAGCCTGCCATTCGTCCTTTACTTTCATCTATTGAGAGGAAAGCCAAGCTTGGTTTTTCGCGACAGCCAAGTCCAGTGGTTTCTTGTCATCAGTTTTATTTTGGTCATGGTCATGACGTTTTACCAGACGTTGTCGGGAATCAACGGTATATGGCAAGCCTTACGCTTTGCGTCTTTTAGTGTCATATCCGTTATTTCAGGAACCGGGTACGCCACTTTGGACTATGGAGCATGGGGACCCTTTGCCGTACTGGCATTTTTCTTCACAATGTTTATCGGCGGGTGCGCGGGATCAGCTTCATGCGGAATAAAAATTTTTCGATTCCAGATAATTTACTCAGCAAGCTGGCAACAAATCCGCAAAATGGTGCATCCTCACGGCGTCTTTTCACCTAAATATAATGGCCGCCTCATTAGCAGCGATGTCATCTCATCCGTTATGAGTTTTTTCTTTTTATATATCCTTTGCTTCACGGTTTTGAGCATCGCTCTTTCGGCATTAGGGCTGGACACACTGACCGCGCTCTCAGCCGTATCAGCAACTATTTCAAATGTAGGGCCGGGATTAGGCAATGTAGTTGGGCCTGAGGGAACTTATACTTCTTTACCGGACGCGGCAAAGTGGTTGTTGAGTCTCGCCATGCTGTTGGGACGGCTTGAATTGTTTACAGTACTGGTCTTATTCGCGCCCGGCTTTTGGCGCGCGTAAAGCCCGAGCGACTCTGTAAAAACTAATTTGCACTATCCACTTTATGTGAAGCAGGTCTGGACATGAAAGCACATTATACACCAAATGAGATGATCGAAAAATTGATCTCATTCGACACCACTAGCCGCGCGTCGAATCTCGACCTCATTGAATTTGTTTCCGGTTATCTCGCGTTTCATGGCGTCGCCAGCCACCTTATCCACAATGACAATCATTCAAAAGCCAATCTCATCGCCACTTTAGGGCCGGCTTTGAGCGGGGGAATTGTTCTATCGGGGCACACGGACGTGGTGCCGGTGGACGGTCAAGCTTGGACCACGGACCCTTTTTCTCTCACCGCAAAGAATGACCGGTTCTATGGACGCGGTACGACTGACATGAAAAGTTTTTTGGCAATCGCGCTGGCGCTGGCTCCGGAGTTTTTAAAGCGCAAGCTTCACACGCCTGTGCATCTTGCGCTTTCTTATGACGAAGAGGTCGGCTGTCTAGGCGCGCCGCGCCTTGTTGAACATATTGTCAAACATATTCCCCGCCCTAAGCTGGTAATTATCGGCGAACCAACTGACATGAAAGTTATCAGCGCGCATAAGGGAATTCACGCTTTTCGCACCAGCGTCACCGGGAGAGAAGCCCATTCAAGCGCCACGCATAAGGGGGTGAATGCGGTAATGGCGGCGGCTGATCTCATTGGGTTCATTTCAAAATTGGCCGAGAAATGCATCGACGCCTCCGACCCCACCTGCCGATTCGACCCGCCCTATACCACGCTTCAAGTCGGAACTGTTGCCGGCGGAACGGCACTCAATATCATTGCCAAAAACTGCAGTTTCGATTGGGAAATTCGCGCGTTGCCGTCAGAAGGGTCCGAGGACATCCTATCGCAATTTGATGGCTATGCCCAATCTGAGGTTCTCCCTAAAATGAAGAAAATTTCGCAAGAAGCTCATATTGAGACAAAGGTTTTGGCGCATGTTCCGGCTTTTCTGTCGCGCGCCGAATCTGACATTGAATCTCTGATGTTGATGGTCGCCCGGCAGAATAAAACAGGCGTCGCCTCTTATGGAACGGAAGCCGGTATTTTCCAGTCCGCCGATATCTCCACATTCGTATGCGGGCCGGGCAATATCTTGCAAGCCCATCGGCCGGATGAATATATTGAAAACACTCAGATAGACGCTTGCATCAGTTTCATGCGCCGGCTGATGGATCAGGTATGCGATCTTTGAGTGACAATTTCTGCGGGATCAAAAGTGTAGAGCGTATTACAAAACTCACAGCGCGCCGTGATTTTACCCTCTTCAATCATCGAGTTTTGATCCGCCACATCAAATGACAATAAAATGCGTTTGATTTTTTCCCGGTCGCACTCGCACGAGAAGGAAATGGCTTGAGGTTCAAATACTCTAACCCCATCTTCGTGAAACAAACGGTAGAGCAATCTATCGGAATCAAGCCCTGGGTCCGTCAACTCCAAATCTTCCGCGGTTTTCATCAAAATTGAAATGCGTTCCCAATCACCAAGAGAAGTTTCACTCACCTCTCTTGTCCCGCTTCCTTTGGGAGGCAGTAGCTGAATCAAAAGGCCCCCGCCACGCCAAGAGTGCTTACCGCCTGGCTCAAGGAGTTCAGCAACACAGAGTTTGAGGGAGGTGAGTATCTGCTCCGATTGACCAAAATAAACCAGCGCGCACGCGCTTAAGTCAGAACCGCTTAGCGCCACAATCCCTTGATAGCGCTCCATATCAGGCCCCTGATCAACCGTGAACGCTAGATGACCTTTTCCCATCAGCGCCGTGAAATCAGGTTGTCCTTTGCTGCATTCGCCGAGCAACCGATTGAGCCCATCTTTATTTAGTTGCGCAACCCCGCGCAACGCCCCTTGCGTCCGGTAGTCAGCAATGACCATGCTCACCGGTCCATCTCCCTGAATTTGCAAAGTCAGCTTACCCTCGAATTTTAACGACGCCCCCAACATGGAGGTGAGCAGCAGCGCTTGCCCCACTATTGTCGCTACCGGGCCTGGGTAATCATGTCGGCTTAGCACTTCATCAAGGGCGGGTCCCAGGCGCACAATTTGTCCGCGTATATCCGTATTCTCAATGTTGAAGGGAAGAACGCAGTCTTTCACGCGATTTATCGCATTATGACGGTGCGAAAGACTCATTTATCCCAACCGGACAGACACCACACAAGGATGCTTTTTTGCGCATGCAGCCGGTTTTCGGCGCCATCGATCACCACAGATTGTGGACCGTCAATCACCTCAGCGGTCACTTCTTCGCCGCGGTGGGCTGGCAAACAGTGCATAAAAAGCGCATCGGGGCCCGCCAGCGCCATCAGTGCGCTATCCACTTGATAGGGAGCAAGTATTTCCATACGTTGCGCCGCTTCAGTGTCTCCCATAGACACCCACGTGTCGGCCACCACGCAATCGGCGTGAGCCGCCGCCTCGCGCGGGTCTTCGGTCAAAAAGATGCGCCCGCCTTCGCGCCGTGCCCAGTCAAGAACTTCCATAGGCGGTTGCAGACGCGCCGGACAGGCGAGGCGCAATTCAAAATTAAATTTTACCGCCGCGTGAATCCACGAGGCGGCGACATTATTGCCATCGCCGATCCACGCCACGGACCGGCCCGTGATCAGCCCTTTATGCTCTTCGAAAGTGAGGATATCAGCCAGAAGCTGGCACGGATGGCTGCGATCGGTCAGGCCGTTCACGACGGGAACGCGCGCCTCAGCGGCAAGCTCCAGAAGAGTGCTATGCGAATCTGACCGGATCATCAAGGCGTCGACATAACGCGACAACACCCGCGCCGTGTCAGCAACTGTTTCTCCCCGGCCCAATTGGATGACATCGCGATTAAGAATAATCGATTCCCCGCCCAACTGGCGCATGCCCACATCGAAGGACACCCGGGTCCGGGTTGACGGTTTTTCGAAGATCAGCGCCAGTATACGGCCGGCAAGAGGCGCATCATCGTCTAGTGTTCCATGGGCAAGCCCCCGCCGCCTTTGCTTGCGCGTTTTAGCCTCATCCACCAAACGGCGTAAAAGAGAGGCGTCCAAAACATCCAAATCCAAAAAATGTCTTATATTTTCAACCATCGGCCGACCCTATTTTGTCACCTTCTTTCGCTGCCTTTAACGCAATGCAAGCCTTTTCAATGCGACCAAGCGCATCCCCGACATGACTTTCATCGATAATGAGAGGCGGAAGCAACCGCAGAGTGTTATCTCCAGCCGGAACAACCAGCAAGCCTTGATCGAGGAAAGCCTGCCTAACCGCTATATTTTCGGCGCGGCACTTCAATCCGACCATCAAGCCGGCGCCGCGAAAGTCTTCAATAATATCACCATAAGTCTCAACCACCATGGCCAAGCCTTGGGTTAGCCGGCCCGCCATTTGTGAGACATGGTCAAAAAAACCATCTTCCAGGATTACGTCCAGAACCGCATTGCCCACCGCCATAGCCAGTGGATTACCGCCATAAGTCGAGCCATGCGTTCCCACCGTCATACCTTTAGCGGCCTCAGTGGTGGCGAGGCACGCGCCCAAAGGAAACCCCCCGCCAATGCCTTTAGCGATTCCCATAATATCCGGCGTAACACCGGCCCATTCATGAGCGAACAGCTTACCCGTCCGGCCCGCCCCGGTCTGCACTTCATCAAAAATCAACAACAAGCCCTCATCGTCGCACAAGGCCCGCAACGCTCTCAAGAATTCAGGCGGCGCCACGCGAATACCGCCCTCTCCCTGAATAGGCTCGATAAGAATTCCGGCGGTCTCGTCGGTCACAGCAGAATTGACGGCCTCGATATCACCCAAAGAAATAGGATCGAAGCCCGGCGGGAGGGGGCCGAAGCCTGCTGTGAGTTTTTCTTGACCCGCCGCCGCAATTGTCGCCAGCGTCCGTCCGTGAAAGGCGCCTTCAAAAGTGATCAGCCGATATTTCTCAGAATTGCCAACGGCGGAATGGTATTTCCGCGCGGTTTTGATCGCGCACTCCATCGCCTCCGCGCCGGAATTCGTAAAAAAGACAGTATCCGCAAAACTATGCTCCACTAGTCTTTGCGCCAATTTTTCCTGGCCCGGGATGCGGTAAAGGTTGGAAGTGTGCCACAAGAGGCCAGCTTGCTTCGTCAGCTCACTGACGAGATGCGGATGCGCATGCCCCAGAGAATTGACGGCAACGCCGGCGCCAAAGTCCAAAAAGCGCCGCCCATCAGCAGTTTTAAGATAAGCGCCTTCTCCCCGCTCAAAACTGAGATCGGCGCGTCCATAGGTTGGCATTACAGGCGAAATCACGGCGCTCAAATCTCCTGATCGGGCTCCTGGTTCGGCAAGTCTTAATCAGTCAAAATGCCTGAACCGCCAAACGAATTAAGCCGCCCGCAATCAAGCAGACGGCTTTGAAATATACAAAGGATATTATCCTCCGCAAACGCCCCACTTGTCAATAAGGCCTTAGCAAGGCATCGCTCAAGTTTTGAGTTTGTAGCCTGACCTGAACATCAAATAGCACCAAAGAACACAAGTCGCATTAAGCGTCAGCAAACCGATGACTCCAATCAAAATGGAGCTATCCGCCTGGCCAATCACCCCATAGCGGAAGCCGTCAATCAGGTAAAAGAATGGATTGGCCTGACTCGCCGCAAAAAAGAAGCCTGGGAGTATTTTCACTGAGTAAAAGGTGCCTGAGAGAAAAATGAGCGGCGTGATTAAAAAATTTGTCACGGCGGATAAATGATCGAATTTATCGGCCCAAATTCCCGCCAAAATCCCGACGGCGGACAAAAGAACTGAGGCCATAACCGCATAAAACAGGACGGCCCACAGATGAACCATGGGAAAGGAGACAAAGGGGAGCATAGCCAGCCCAGTCGCCAGGGCCACCATCAGCCCTCGCGTCGCGGCGCCCGCAATGAAGCCAAACGTCAACTCCCAAGGCGATAGAGGCGGCATCAATATATCGACCAATGTTCCCTGAACCTTGGCCATAATCAGCGAAGAAGAGGAATTTGCAAAAGCGTTAGTGAGGATCGCCATCATGATCAGTCCAGGCGCAAGAAAGTCGGCAAATGGGACGCCATTTACATCGGGACGAGCCGCGCCCAGAGCCAGCTTGAAAATCATGAGAAACAGGAGGGTCGAGACCACAGGGGCCGCCACGGTCTGCGTGCCCACTTTCAGAAACCGGCGCACTTCTTTTTTATACAAAGTCCACAGCCCGAGCCAGTTGACCCGCCCAAAGCGCCGTGCGCCTGTTGGTAGATAATGAGCGCTTGTCATACCCCACTCCTGGTCTATGTGCTGAAAGACGCCTAGACGTAAGACAAGCCATCTCAAGCTTCAAGGGGCTTAACGGCCCCATTTTATGGATATGAGGCTTACACCGGCGATTTTGTTGTGGAAAACGTCAAAATCGAGAATCGCTCATCTTGTATATTTTTTAAATACAGCTACGATATGTGGTGTTTTTAAATGCGGGGGCGGCGCGCCTTCGTGCGCGAGATCAGGGCCCGCGGTAGCAAGCGGCGAAAAATCAAACCAATAAGGACATGAGGCGGACATGGCGTGGACCGAGGAGAGAGTTGAACTGCTCACAAAACTTTGGGCTGAAGGGTTGAGCGCCAGTCAGATTGCCCGCACGCTGGGCGAAGTAACGCGCAACGCCGTCATTGGAAAGGTGCACCGGCTGGGCCTGTCGGGCCGGGCCACGCCATCCCGCGCCGAAAGACCAAGGGTCGCTATTCGGCGCAAACCGGTGATCAACAAACCAGTGATGACCGAGCCTGAAATAATCGAAGAAGAAGTACTGGAAGACGGAGCATGGGCGACGGTTATGACGCTCACCGAGCGCATGTGCAAATGGCCCATCGGCCATCCCGGCTCAAAAGAATTTCACTTTTGCGGCCGCAGCGCGCCAACGAGCGCGCCCTATTGCGAAGCCCATGTGCGCCTCGCCTATCAGGCGTCAACCTCGCGCCGCGGCCCCAAGCGCGCGACCCAGCAACAAAGCCCCGTGCAAGCGGAGCGCCGCCGCGCTGCGGGGTAAAAAGAAAGGGGTTGTGGTTCCCCAAGAGTTTTTATGAGCGCGCGCCCTGTGGGATTAATGACGCACTAAGTTCCTCATCGCCCTGTCTTATGGCGGTCACATCATGCGTATCTGCTGCAAACAAAGCTTTGCGCAATCGTTGTTCACCATCACACCACAGATGCACCGTCCTGTGTGGCGGTTGTAGATCGCTTAGTTCCCGCGCGACGATTCTCTCTTCACCAGAGAAATAATGAATGAGGGTGCGCTTGCCATGACGCGGCGGCGCATCAAATGTGCGCACAAGCTTCAACGTGAAGCGCATTTTTGTCAGCGTAAAAAAATCATCCATGGCGGACGTGCGCAGGATGGTAAAATTTTGCCCGCCCCCATGCGCCCTGTCATAGCGACCGAGCATGATCGCATAAGGCATGACGCTCGGCTCCACCGCCACAAGCCAGCCCTCCTCATAGCCGATATTGAGAGTGGTGAGATGGTTTTGACGCCCCATTTTGAGATGGGCTTTTGACTCGCAAAAAGAAAAAACCGCGCGCCTGTCATGCTGAGCATTGGGCGTCGCCGGGCGTGTGTTCACTTCCAGCTTGGCTGGGTAAAGGCAGGTATCAAATTCCCAGTCAGTATCGAAATTGAGCGAGTCGTCCGGACTTGCCACAGACGTCAACACCTGTAATCCGCCCGGCTTTTTCTTGAAAAACCCACCACCTTCGCGCCGCACCATGCTGAATTTTTCAAAAGCCAGGGGCGCACCATTGTATTCCCAAACAAAAACGCCGTCATCGATCACCGCATCATCTTTTTGCGCGCGAGACGCATTTTGTTGGTCAGATTGGTTCATGGGGCATGTCCTTCTGCACAGCTTACCAGAGGCCAAGCGTAGAACAAACAGGCGGATGCAGATTTGTTAAGGGTTCAGGCAGTGGTGCGAATACGGTAAAATTCCACTTCCGCTGCGCCCGTATCGCCGTAGATATCCGGTTTTTGGAGCAAAACACGGGCAGCCTCCACCCGCGCGTCCCGAAAACACATCGCGATCAGCTCTTCCGCCAGGGTTTCCAGAAGATCTGTATGGGGACGATGAGGCCAGTTCGATGTAATATAGTCATGGATGGGATCATAATTGATGCAGTCAGAAATATCAGACCAGTTCTGCGCTCTTTGACGTGAGAACAGCTCCACCGTGACGATGACCTTCTGGCGCACGCCTTGTTCATGCCCAGCAATGCCGATATGCATATCAACCTCCACACTGCGCAAAGCCACCCTGCTATAATCACACCGCGAATCCCAAAGCGGTCCTGGGGAAGGGAAAGTTTTGGACGGATCGGACATTGGTGCGGTTCACTCCTCAGGCTTGATTGTGTCGCTATAATCGCGCGCGCCCAAAAACCTCTCGCCGCCATCGACAAAAAGCACCTGTCCGGTGA
>JAJFIM010000513.1 GCA_021774995.1 Alphaproteobacteria bacterium
GCCTGTTGGACTTCACGGTTTCTGTCCTGTCCTTTTTTCAGTTCGTCTATTCTTGATTCAAAAACATCGAAACCAACGACCTGAACATGTTTGGCCAATATAAGAGCCAGAGGCATCCCGACATAGCCGAGGCCGATGACACACACACGACAATCTTTCAGGTTATAAGTCATTATTTCATCACCCGGCTCTGTTCTTGAATATGCATTACTATATTATGAACGGCGAGTCCTTTGCCCGAAGAGTAAAGGCAAACCATCTTACCATTTTCTTTTTTATAGATAGCGCCATTGACGATTGTTCCGGCTTCCATATTTGATCCAGCAATAAATAGACCGCCTTCTTGCAGAGCGTTAAATATGTTGCGCGCTGCTTTTTTGAGGTCATCACTGGAAAAATAGCTTTCATTCAAAAGGTTCATAACACGAATAATCTGGTAGGTTTTGGACTGTGGTTCAAGGATATTATATTGTTCAAAGTGAAAATTATCATTTGTCGTGAGTAAATCCTGACAATCGTAGGAAATCAAAGGGATTTTTACAATTTCTAATGCCGTTTGGTCTTCTTGATAACAACGTAGCAATGGATTCACAAGTGCCGGTGTCAGGGTCATGCGGATTATGTGGTTCAAGGGAAAAAGATATAGCTTTTCCTTGCGCGGCATATTGAAAACAAAGGGAGGGATAATGATTTGTAACAAACAATCGTTTGGGTCCAATATCAGTCTTGTGTAGCCGTGATCTTTTTTTCTGATAACAAAGGCATGGGGTAAATAGTCACTCGCCAGATAGCTCAGATGATTTGCATAGATGTCGTTCAGAGCAAGGAAAAAAGGTACTGTTGAGCAGCCATCGGACACGCCTACGTCATGAACGTGCAGGGCTTCGTTTGTATTAAAGTTTTTTTTGATATAAGAAAAACATTCTTCGTCAAACGTATCAAATCGGTTTGAAAATGTGTATTTGAAGATCCCATCCTTTGTTGCAAACCGAGCCAGCACTTTTTCGGCTATGTAGTTTCGTTGCGGTGGCTCAAGATCTTGCAGTTGATTGTAAAGGTCGAGCGCGATGGGAGTCCGTTTCCCCCAGAAACTTTTTAGATCCTTACAAAGGAGCCGTTCCGTGTTGTGAATGCCGAATTTAATCATTATTTCTTAATTTTCTTTGCAACGGTGACGACATAAGGAGACGTCATACGATTAGGCGGTGGTTGCCAACCTGTTATATGCTCAAACAATGATATAACTCTCGTGCTACCGGACAATAAAATCTTCCAAAAAATATATAATAAACGATTTTGCACATTATCCAGAACAACAACATTATTATTCAAGAACATAAAATAGCTATCTTGTATTACATCTAGCCCGGCATCCTCATGTGCTTGTTTTAAATCCTTCCGATCAAGAGGAACATGAATATCATAAATTGTTTTATCTACAAGTTTCTGAAAAAAACCAATCATACCGACTATATTGGGAATAGTGGTGATCATAAGGCCGCCCTCTTTTAACACAGAGGCGCAAGCCCTGATGGCCTCTGCTGTATTATCAAAATGTTCAATTAAACCACCACTATAGACAATATCGTACTGTTCTAAGAGTTCAGAAGGCATATCAAACATATCTGCGCATATAATATGGCCTTCCATCCCCTCATTTTTCAACATATTTTCTGCTTGTTTGCAGCCTTCAGAGGAATAATCGACCCCCGCCACATGAAAACCATACTCCTTTATAAAATACGGTAAAATTTGAGATCGGGCACAGCCTATTTCAATAGCTTTTGTTTTTGGAGGGAAAGCAGATACATATTTTACAAAAAGTTCATGAAAACGAATGTTAACGATATTTTTTACTGATCTATTGTGTGGGTCAAGTGGTTTCGGTAAAGCGTTCCTTGTCCATATTCCTGTCCAGTATTTTTTCGATGTACGTGCTTTTGCGTGCGTATCTTTATGATTAGTTTCTTCATTGTCCATGTTAATATCACAACTCCACCTTTCGTGCGATATAGGTGGTTATACCATATCGTTTGGTCCATATTTGCCATTGTTCGTATAAAGGAGCAGTTATACGATCAAGCGCAGCTAAAGGGTGTGAAAGCACGTATTTTAATGAATTGATTATGTTGGATTCTAATCCATTTTGTGCAAACCATTGCCCTCTAGTCGGCGGAAAATCTTCAAACTTTAGCGGAGGCCGCCCTTGTAATTTATTGAACATGTGAATTAGCCAACCTCCAGGCATCATCCTGTATATATCTTTTCCGTCTGATGCTTCAAGCAACGATAACCCGTTCAGTTCAAGATACTGTTTCACTGTTTTTCTGTTAAAGTAATAAGTATGGCGCGGTAGGTCTTCACCACAAAGTGTGTTCGATGACAAGCTGTCTACGTTGGTAACAAGAAATGCAAATATGCCTCCGGGCAGGAGTATTTCGCTTGTCTTTTTGAAATATGCCATAGGATCGTGCACATGCTCCAGAACAGCCCAGGCTGTCACAGCGTCATAGGTGGGCTCACAAACGGGTAAATCAGGCAGCACCGTATTGTAAATTTTAAAATCATCTGTTTTTTGTCTTTCCGAGGCGATTTCAAGACCCTCTGCATCCCAGCCATGCTTACTCATATGGCGAGGAAAATCTCCGTTCGCGCACCCAATATCTAAAATGCGCGGTTTTCTTCCTTTCGGCATAGAGAGGTGTTTCAAAACATAGCGCGATTCTTTTTCATAGCGCTTATCGTTGTGGTCTTTTTCTGTTTCAAAGTTTTCATAGAAATCTTTTGGGTAATAACGGTCCATGGCTTGTTGCGTGGGCCTTGGATTTAAAAATCCTAACCCGCAATTTCGGCAACGAACGGCAGTAAAAGTTTCATCGGGATTAAATCTGGTGTCGGGCTTGTCATAAAGGACCGATGTGTGATCAGCTCCGCATAAATTACATGGTATTTGTTCAAAGTCAGAAGGTATTTCTTTTTTTAGACATAGTTTTGTCATGGTAAAATCCTTGAGGATGTTTATTTTCTAATTTTTATTGGCAATATGGAGGGGTTAAGTTGCATGTTTTTTACGATCCATATGAACAATGTTACGATGACAAAGGCCACGCTAAATCCCGTAGATATTGCCGCGCCGTTCATGCCATAATACGGAACAAGAACAGCATTGCCCACTATATTTAATAAGACGGCTAAAAACAACATTTTTGCTGTTTGTTTTTGGTACCCCGTCATGAGCATTAAAAATCCGATTGGCCCGGCCAAAGCATTGACCATCTGTCCGACGAGTAATATCAGCATGGGAACGTAAGCCGCACCAAATGCTTCTCCAAACAGAGACAACAAGAAAGGTCCCAGTATCGTTAAAACAAGGGCAACGCAAAATGTAAAAGCAAAGACAAACCATGCGGAAATTTTGAGCAGGCTTTGCAGGCGTTCCCGTTGATCTGAATGATACAGCTCTGATATTTGTGGGGCCAAAATGGTGTTAGCGGCAAGAAGGCCAACGGTTGTCAGATCAGCCAAACGCGAACCAATGGCATATATTCCGGCATCCGCTGTTCCTGCTATGGTTCCCAGCATAATGATGTCTGTGCGGCTTAGCAGCAGCCCCATACCCGCCATTAAGATCATCGGCAAAGCAAGGGATAACCATGCGGGCCGGTCTGAAAAATCAGGCTTTGCTGTTTTAACCGGCGCAGGAATCTGTCGCCATAAATGAAAGGATAACAATACGGTTACCGCCAAAGCCGCCAGAATATTTCCCCATAAGGCCGCGTGGGCATGTCCTTCTGAAAAAAGCGGAAAGAACAGCAGAAAGAAGGCAAGAAAAATAAAAGGTCTGATAATGCCCTCCATTATTTCTGAAAGGATAACAAGCTTTAAACCCCGCAGCGCTTCTTTCGTGAGTTGAGAAATTGTGAGAACAACAAGAAGGGCCGCGCCAACAGGAATAAAGGGCAGAAAAACAGATGTTTGCAAGTCAAAGATATAAAGCCCAGCGGATACGATGCCAATGAGAAGAACACAGACTGCCACCGCTCCACCGAAGCCGAATGCCAGAATGCCTTTCATGGAGGGCCATTTTTTTTCTGTGACGTAGGTCGGGATATATTTAACAAATGTTATATCCATTCCCAGACGCGTAAAAACGGCGGCAATCATCACCCATGACAGCACGTACACGTATATCCCGTAATTTTCCGCACCCAGAAGGCGGGTTAACGGAATCTGCACCAGAAAAGCGAGAAAGACGCCGGACAGCTTGGTAAGGAGTACACCTAATGAGTTTCCTGAAAATTTCTTGTAATCGTTATTATCCCAGAAGGTCTTCAATATATTCCTGATTTTATCTACGAGCGACATTTAACCTGTTTCCCTCCTAATATGGCGCACCTGTTATAGCAGTCATCGCCGACTTTACAACCTGCCATCATTATGATTTATATGCGGGCATATTATCCTCTTGTACATTAAGGAGTCGGATATTTGAATGACCTTGATAAATTGATGGAACTTTTTCCCACCGGAACGGAACAATTGGATTTATTGCCCACATTGTTTAATTTCATCCTCTGTTTTGTAATGGCTTTTGTCGTGCGGGAGTTCTATGTCCGGCGGTCATTTTCATTGACTGGGAAGAACCATATCGGGTCAATATTACCGATTTTATCAGCAGTTGTCTTTCTGGTGATTGTTGTTGTGAAATCATCTCTCGCTTTGTCCTTGGGGCTGGTTGGTGCTTTGTCGATTGTGCGTTTTCGTACCCCAATCAAGGAGCCGGAGGAGCTGGTTTATCTGTTTCTCGCCATTGCTTTGGGAGAGGTGGTCCTACTTCGTCGGACAGGTCGGCGGGCTTTTTAAGGTGGAATCCCGTTTCTGATAGTCATGCCGCCAATGCGTAATTTTCTTCTACATTTTCATGTCCTTTCTGTAAAGCCATACTTTCAGCATAGGCCTCTGCCGGTGTCTTAATGCCGTGCGCCGAATGCGGTCGCCGGTGATTGTAAAACTCGATCCACCGCCCGATACCGGCCTTTACAGCACTGCCGGTTTCAAAAGCATGCAGATAAACGCACTCATATTTTAAGCTCCGCCAAAGCCGCTCGATGAACACATTATCCATCCACCGCCCCTTTCCATCCATCGAGATTTTAATGTCATGCTCTTTGAGAACGTCCGTAAAATCAGAAGATGTGAACTGGCTCCCCTGATCGGTATTGAAAATATCCGGCTTGCCATACAGAGCCAAAGCTTTTTTCAAGGCGCTCACGCAAAAACCGGTATCCATCGTGTTGGAGAGTTCCCAGCTTAAAACCCTGCGCGTATGCCAATCCATGATGGCGACCAGATACAAGAATCCCTTATGCATCGGGATGTAAGTAATATCAGTGCACCAGACCTGATTAGCACGGTTGATCGTAAGGCCGCGCAGCAAATACGGATAAATCCGGTGATCCGGGTGCGGGTCGGATGTGCGCGGTATTTGATAAATCGTCCGCAAACCCATCAGGCGCATGAGCCGCCTGACACGATGACGGCCAACAAACACCCCCCCACGCCGTAACGTCCGCGCCATCTGCCGGGAGCCGAAAAACGGGCACTCAAGAAATAGCTCGTCAATCCGCCGCATCAGCGCCAGATTCTCCGTACTCTCTCCGCAAGGCGTGTGATAGAAAGTTGAGCGCGATATGCCCAAGAGCCTACATTGCCGAGCAATACTAAGCTTGCTGCAAGCACGGTCTACCATTTGTTGTCTCCGGCCTGTGCTTATAGTTTGCCGGAGACTCGTACCAAAAAATCCTTCTCCACGGTCAACTGGCCAATTTTCTCGTGAAGACGACGGATCTCACGCTCATGATCCACATCAGAAGATGATATCTTTCCTGTGAAAATATCAGGCGAAGCCTTCAACAATTGCTTCTTCCAGGTGCTGATCTGGTTTGCATGAATGCCGTATTGAGAGGATAGCTCTGATAATGTTTTTTCACTCCGCAACGCCTCCAATGCAACCCTTGCTTTGAATGCCGGAGAGTGATTTCTTCTTTTTGTCATATCTGTAGTTTCCTTCCGTTTTAATGTCAGGATTCCACCTTAGCAACCTGTCCAATTTTCTGGGACCACCTCTGGGGCTGGGATACGGCGCAGGACAGACACTAATAACAACCCTTTTTTCTGTCATTATTCTGTTTGTTATTTTCTTTTGGTTATCTAATCGTAAGCTTGGTCAGACGATGGAATATAACATGGTTATTAACTGGCCGTCGTCAGAGGTTCTTTTTGAGCCGCTTCTTGAGGTCGTTAAAGAAAAGGCAACAACTCTGAAAGTTGTTCGTCTGGACTATGGAGAGAAAACAAATACAGCTGTGCTCTTAATGGTTCCAGGTCCGGGGGAAACTCTGGACGGTATGTTAAAAACCCTTCGTAAGCTTGCTAAGGGTGTTACATGCTCCTTTTTTGAAGCCAAGACCAACTGGTAAACCGGCAAGGCCGAAATACCATGATTATAAAAACTCAAAAAGTACTTCTACCGTTTTTGCTCGCATTGCTGATGCTTTGTATCGTGCTTGGTTTAAGCATTAATAAAACACGTTTGAAAGAAGAGGTTTTTACAGCTATTGATACGGTTATGGCTCAGGACTGGGGTTTTTCAGGTCCGGCAGACCTTTACGGCAGATCGGCTCTGTCAGAATTTGGAGAAACACCGAAGCAAAAAATGCTGGGCGCACTTAAAAACCTTCCCAATCGTATTCTGTGGCGTGCTCCAAGCATTCTTTATTCAAAAGCAACAGGTTTTCCCGTCCGTCTTCCAATAGGGCGTATAGATATTGATATAAAGTTTAAGAACTATCAGAAAATATTGGCAGATCGAAAGCATGCTTTGGAGGTCGGTATGCTTCGTGATCCGCAAGAAGTCCCGGCTAAAATTCGTTATAAGGGTGAAATATATAAGGCAAAAATACGTTTAAAGGGGGATTTGTACAGCCATTGGCGTTCCCCCGTGCGCATGAGTTTTCGTGTGTCTCTGAAAGGAAAAAAAACGATACAGGGGTTTAAGCGGTTTTCCCTACACAAGCCGGGTGATCGACAATATCCGCATGATCAGATATTTCAGGATTTTGTACGTGAGAACGGTGTGTTAGCCTCTCGTCATGATTTTATAAGGGTTTTTGTGAATGGTCAGAAATGGGGGGTCATGAACATTGAGGAGCATATGTCAAAAGAGCTTCTCGAAAAACAAGAAGCGAAAGACTCCATTATTCTTAAGTTGGGTGATGAAAGAAAGTGGTATTATGAGGTCGTGACGCCCTTGCCTTATAAAGACTATCGCCTTTCTAGTCTGTCTTTTTCTACATCTGTTTATCAGGGAAAGAAGTACTTGTCCCAGCCTCTTGCACGGGCGCATTTTAGCTACGTACATAAAAAATTCATGGAATATGAGGGGCAAGATATTTTAGATATCGACAGTTTTTCTCGTGTAATTCTAGCCGCCGCTGTCTGGAATGATTTCCATAGCCTGTCAACCGGCAATACGCGTTTTTATTTTAATCCCTATACATTAAAGATTGAGCCCATTAGCGCCGATCAGAATTACTTTGCGGCAATTGAAAAAGAGGGTTATGCGCTCTCTGATTTATATTTCACTGATGAAATTCCTGATATTTATAAAATGGCACTTTTTTCACCGGAAGGACAAAAGCGTTTTACTCTGAATCTGGAGAGTGTTCTTCAGGCCGCAGAAAAAATTCCAAAATTTTATGCTTATTATCACAGTTTCTTTCCCAACAACTATGGTACGGACATTGGGCCGGTTATGGGAAATGTTGAAAAAATACGTCATCTGGAGGTGGAGCCTATTCAAAGTTTTCTCTGGCAAGGTAGGCGGGACCAAAACCTGACCTTACCTTTAGAAAAACTTCCTCCGACATCACAACAGGCAGCCAGTCTTCCTGAGCATGTTTACGCACGTCATTATGACGATGGTCGTTTGTTCCTGTTTAATTTGTTGAATGTTCCTGTGCGTCTTGAAGAGGTTCTGTATGACGGGAAATATCTTCGATTATCTGACCGGACAATTCCGCCTTACACACAAAATAATGGTCGTCTTGTTATTGCGACGGATAAAACAGGGCTGCATGATAACGCCTTTACAGTGAAGACCTCTTACGGAGGCCATCTGCGCGAAGTGAAGAGTAAAGCAACCTTGGTGACAAGCCTGTTTAATCCTCTTGAGGCGGAAAATGTTTCACCGGATTTTCCGGGTTTTATTGAAAAAAGCTCTGAAGGGTATTTTGTTAAAGCAGGAAACTGGAATGTTTTGAGTCCTTTATTGTTGGACGCTTCATTGACAATTCAGCCGGGAGCGACACTCAACTTTTCTCCCGATGCTTATCTGATTGTAAAAGGCAGGCTTTTCGCACAGGGATTGCGGGAAGAGCCGATCACGTTGAAACCGATAGGGAAAAGCTGGAAAGGACTTTATGTACTCGAAGCACGGGAGTTGTCGCTTTTGCGCCATGTTGTGATTGCAGATACGTCCGCGTTACAGGACGGTTTATTATCTCTTACGGGTGGGGTTACCTTTTATAAATCCCCTGTAGAAATTGAGGATACGCAAATCATAGGGACGATTGCTGAAGACGCTTTGAATATTGTCAAATCAGATTTTGTTATCAAGAATAGTCTTGTCACGAATGCACGTTCAGACGCGTTTGATTCAGATTTCTCCAGTGGCAGGATCATCTCTTCAAAATTTGAAAAAATAGGTGGTGATGCCGTTGATTTTTCGGGAAGTCAGGTCTTGATCAATGGTTTGACCGTAAACAATGTCCACGATAAGGCTGTGTCTGCGGGTGAGGGAAGTACTCTCACGATAGAAAACAGTGTGTTTACTCATGTGGGTGTCGGGATTGCGTCTAAAGATGGAAGTGTTGTAACGGCAAAGAAAATCACGGTTTCTGATTATGACCTTTATGCCGCAATGACATACGTTAAAAAGGACATGTTCGGACCTTCTGAACTAAGAATATCGGAGCTGAATTACGACGGGACTTCGCCCTTTTCACGGCAAAAAGGAACGACTCTGTTTGTCGATGATAAGCTGATAGATGCCGAAAAAATTGACGTGAAGGCGTTATATGATAGTGAGGTCATGCGCAAATGATCGATTATCGTTATGAGCTCAAATTCATCCTGGATGAAGCAAATCTTTCGCGGGCCTTGTCATGGCTTTACACTTGCACAAGCGCCCGCGCAGCGCATCCGGCACGCACGGTGAATTCCGTGTATTTCGATGATCCGGGTTATAGCGCTGTGCGTGATAATCTGGCTGGTATTTCAGAGCGGCGGAAAATTCGTCTGCGCTGGTATCATGATCAGGACAGAGACAAGATTAACGGTGCCCGGCTTGAGGTCAAATATCGTAACGGACGTTTGGGGTATAAAGACAGGTACGCCTTGCCGGCGCTTGAGCAGGACCTCCTGAAACTGGAATATCGTGATTTGTTCTCCCGCCTTCATGCTCATCTTGGCGGCGATGAGGTGTTCTTAATAGAAGATCATTTGTTTCCGACACTTCACGTTTCTTACCGGCGGGATTATTTTGAAGGGCTGAACGGGGTGCGTGTCACTTTTGACCGGCCCATTACCTTCTATTCTCCCTTATCCCATTCCCGTCCCTTCGATGGCGCCGCTGTGTCATATCCCCATACCATCATGGAGATCAAATTCCAGCCGGAGCAAAAGGCTGATGTTACAGCGTCTTTCCAGCGTCTTAATTTAACGCCCAAACGCCACTCCAAGTATCTTGTCGGCCTTGCCGCTTTCGGACAGGCCGTTTATTTCTAGGCCGTTATGAACGGCCTTTAACCACAAGAGCCAGACTGGTGATGTTTGTCCCTTGTTTTGTCGGCCAGGGCAGGGCGCCTAACGGCAAGACATCAATATCCCGGTTTTCTTTTCGTATGCGCTGAAGGGCGCGGAAAGGACCGCTTATAAGATGGCCATCGGGAAACAGAGGCTTCGCACCGGGGTAATAGTCATGAAGGAGGAGAGCCCCGCCCTTGTTTAAAATAGAGAGGGCCGCGCTGACTTCCTGATAAACAGCTTGTGCCGTGTGATCACCATCCAGAAAAATGAGGTCGTATTTCGTTTTGATTGTCGCCATCAACTCCAGACAAGGACATGTGTGAAAATCAATATGAGCGGCGCATTCAAGCCGG
>JAJFIM010000514.1 GCA_021774995.1 Alphaproteobacteria bacterium
GGCAGAGTCCGCAACGGCTGATCAATGAATTGGCTGGGGAGATTTGGGTAGGAGAAAACGAACTGTGCCTTGTCACAGGTTCGGAAGCTACGCGCGCTGTACGTCAGGCCGTGCGTCAAAGCTTGACACTTGATTGGAATGAAGAAATAGGAGGAAGCCTGGAAGATCGAGGTTATGGCGATTCCTTGATGAGTTCACATGAGATGATTCATGGTGCGTTCATGCCGCCGATTGCTTATTCTTTTTTAGAGCATGCGTACCGTCGCTCTCGTGACAGAACCCGGCAAGAGCATTTGAGCGCTATGGCGCGTCTCTTTTCCGGATTTTCAAAAACTGCGGCGGAAAGTCCCTTTGCCCAATTTCCCATCGAGCGAACTGAAGAATTTTTATCAACACCTTCCAAAGAAAATTATCCGGTCAGTGATCCTTATTTAAAATGGTTTGTCGCGCAGGATGCTGTCAATCAAGGGGCAGCGGTCTTGCTGACCTCGGTCGGTAAAGCCCGTGAACTTGGCGTCCCTCAGGAAAAGTGGATTTACCTCCATGGTTATGGCGACGCAGATGATTGCTTCTGGTCAGAGAGGAAAGAGCTTTCGCAGTCGCTTCCTATGAAATTATCCGCGTGCCGTGCACTAGATATTGCCGATCTTTCTATTGATGACATCACGTATTTTGATTTGTATAGCTGTTTCCCCGTTGCTGTTTTTGCGGCTTGCGATGCGCTTGGATTGAGCCCCGATGATGCGCGCCGGCTGACAGTGACAGGTGGTTTGCCCTTTTTTGGTGGGGCGGGTAACAATTACTCCCTCCACGCGATTGTGACGATGATGGGATCTCTGCGAAATGATCAAATGGCCTATGGTTTGATCTCGGCCAATGGAGGGTTTTTATCAAAACAATCTGTCGGCGTTTATTCGGCCAAACCCTTGGAGCGTGAATGGCGCCCGGTGAAATGTGACGATCTTCAAAAGCAAATGATGGAGAGTGATAAAATTTCTATAGACCCAAACCCAAAGGGCGAGGGTCTTATAGAAAGTTATACAATTAACTATCACAAAGGCAAACCGGTCCGAGGTTTAGTTCTGGGGAGAATGGCGGATAGAGAGCAGCGCTTTTTAGCCGTAACGTTGCTGGGTGATAGTCAGACGGTGCAGGCGCTACTCGACAAAGATCCTATGCAACGCAAGATCACAATAACACCGGCTGAGAAAGAAAATAATTTTGTATTCTCCTGATATCTCGTGGCTAGAACACTGAGGGTATTGGTGAGCACATATTATGAGTGATAATCATGGATATTGGTGAGCACAAGGCTGCTATCACAGGTATCGGTCAATCACAGATTGGCCGCCGCCTTCAAACTTCTGGTTTGGCTTTGACCCTCGATGCCGCCTTGAAGGCCATTGAGAATGCTGGGTTAACGCCTTCGGCAATTGATGGAATATCCTGCTGGCCTGGTTATATGAAAGATTATCCGGGATTTTCGCCCGTGGCTGTGCATGAATTGAAGGATGCTCTTGGGTTAAACCTCAACTGGTACTCGGGAGGAGCGGAAGGTCCAGCTCAGCTCTCTTCCATCATCAATGCTTGTGCGGCAATCGCGGCAGGGCTGGCGCAACATGTCTTGTGTTTTCGGACTTTGACTGAGTCTTCGTCGCAATCTGGGACGCGCCGGGCCAGTACGACCGGCACAGGTACGCCGGATGCCCGCCTTGAAGATCGCTATCAATGGCAAGTGCCGTTTCGTGCTTATTCTGCAGCGAACTGGATTGCGTTGTTTGCGCAAAGGCATTTTCACGATTATGGAACGACACGCGAGCAATTGGCTCAGATCGCCTTGAATGGGCGAAAGAATGCGCTCTTTGCGGAAAGCGCGATTTATAACGCGCCCCTATCCTTAGATGAGTATATAAATGCCCGGATGATTAGCACACCATTATGCCTGTATGATTGTGATGTGCCGATAGATGGTGCTACGGTCATGATCATATCTTCACGTGAGGCGTTTTCAAGACCTTCTGCGAAGCCAATATTAATTGAGGCTGTTGGTTGTGCCAACCATGGCCGGGACAGTTGGGATCAGCGCGGTGATCTGACGAGCATGGCGGCGGACGATGCGGCAAAAATGATGTGGTCGCGAACGGATCTCCGTCCAAATGATATCGATGTTGCTGAGCTTTATGATGGGTTCAGCTTTCTCACCCTGAGCTGGCTTGAAGCTTTGGGGTTTTGCGGAAAAGGTGAAAGCGGGGCGTTTGTTGAAGGAGGGCAGCGTATTGCACTCAATGGTGAACTGCCCCTCAATACGAATGGTGGCCAGCTCTCCTCTGGGCGCACGCACGGCTATGGCTTGCTCTATGAAGCCTGTATTCAATTGCGCGGAGCAGGCGGAGCGCGCCAAGTTGCGAAGGGCCCGCGCACTGCTGTTGTGGCAAGTGGAGGGGGGCCGCTGGCCTCGTGTTTATTGTTGCGAAATGAATAAAAAATAAAGAGAGTGAGAAGCCGCAAGCCCTTAGGCTTGTGTGCTGTCTTTCATCGTCTCATCCTCGACGATGGTTATGACGCGTTCAGGGCAGGCGTTTGCACCCTCGCGGGCTTGCTCTTCCAAGCCAGGAGGAACTTGAATCACGGCTGTTACGTTGAAGCCGTTATCATCAAGCTTGAAAAGTTCCGGAGAAATTTCCGCGCACCGCGCTTGCCCAACACATTTCCTCACGTCGACTAGGATTTTCATTGTGCCCTTCCACTTATATTCACCAATTTATAATAGTATCATGTTTTATGATAATATCAATATAATCCTGTAACGTTCCGCAGGTCATATCGCAATCATTCCGCACTTCGCAGAGCGTCAAGTCAAAAAAAGAGAGCCACGGCTTTAGCGAGGTTCTTTGAGATCATCCAATAAAGTCTCAGGGTTTTCGGAGAAATCATGGGATGATCCAGTCATACGCCAGGCACGATCGAGATTCTCAGGTTGATAACTATAACAGGCAGGGGTGCCTGGAAAATCGGACAGCCGCGAGATCAAATCAAGGTCGACCATGCGCCCTTGAGAGACGAACACAGCGCGCCGCAAGATAAGCCCGTATTCAAGTGTCTCATGATCAAGAATCTGATTTGCCCAGGGTATAAATCGTTTTAAGTTCACATCCGCGAAAGGATCAGGTGATGTGATGGTGTTCCCGTGCACCTGCCAGGACAATACTGTGCGACCCTTTACCTTCAAGCAGGGTGTGGTGGCGCCATTGATACGATCAGGCACACAACAATCGTAAGTTCTTACTTTTTCGCGGCGTTGAGAATGAGTAATGGCAAGCCCCGCCAGATCCAGTAAGTGCATGCAGTGAATCTTGCAATTGGCGCGTAGTAATGTTGCCATTGGCGAAGAAGACAGCGGGTTGGAGACGAGTTCATTCAGGACTTGGCTGGCTTCCGGGCAGGTCGACCAAGGATAGCGGATGGTTTGCGCTGATATCTCAGTGACTGCACGCCCATTGTGTTGAACGCATACAGAAAAACGATGGAAATCATCTTCCAGATTTGCATGGATCTGGTCATTTTTCTTCTCCAACTGGATTCTGCGTCGAAATACACCGCTCATGTTTTTCCAATGCCTTTAGGCAATGCTCTGCAATTTGTTGCTATATGCGTGTAGCTTAGCCTCTTTCTAAAAGCAATAAAGTCTCTCTGTGGCTGAGGTTGGCGCCTTTGGAAAGGGGCTGGACAGTATTTCATAAAATATGATACTAATTAAGGGGTGAGCTACACCCTCTCGGAGATGATGTCATGCAGATGAATGAGATGATTTTGGTCAGTGTTGATGATCATATTTGTGAACCCCCGGATATGTTCGATCACAACACACCTGCCGCCTACAAAGGCCGAATGCCTAGAGTAGTATCAAAAGATGGGCTGCAGGCGTGGGTGTTTGGAGACCGGGTGATGCCGAACATCGCACTGAATGCCGTCGTGGGCCGCAGGCCGGAAGAATATGGCATGGAGCCAACATCCCTCGATCAATTGCGTAAAGGTTGTTACCAGGTAGATGCGCGTATCGATGATATGAATGTCAACGGAATCCTTGCTGGCTTAAATTTCCCAACTTTTCCTGGAATCGCGGGACAATTGCTTCTTGGTGAAAAAGACCAAGGGCTTGCGCTCGCCGTTATCCAATCTTACAACGATTGGCATATTGATGAATGGTGCGGGGCTTATCCGGGGCGCTTTATCCCCTGCGCCTTGATTCCTCTTTGGGATCCAAAACAGGCGGCTGAAGAAGTGCGCCGCGTAAAAAATAAGGGCTGCCATTCCATCACAATGCTGCCCAATCCCGTGCGGGATAAACTACCAAGTATTCATGATTCTTATTGGGCGCCACTCTGGGCAGCTTGCGATGAAAATGAAGTGATGATTAATTTACATATAGCTGAGGCGTCGAATGCCATTCCTTCGATGGATTCGCCAGTTGACGTTTTCATTGCCAACATGCCGGTAACGCTCTACGCCACGGCCAGTGATCTGGTATTTTCCCGTATTCTCAGAGATTACAGCAATATCAAATTCGCCCTGTCGGAGGGTGGCGCCGGTTGGGTGCCGCATTTTCTGGAGCGCATCGACTATGTTTATAAACATCACGGCGCTTGGACGCGGCAGGATTTTGGGGGAAGGCTTCCCAGTGAGTTGTTCCTGGAACATTGCTATACCTGCTTCATCAAAGATAATACGGCAATTAAAATGCGCGATTTAGTGGGTCTAGATACCCTTACCTGGGAATGTGACTATCCGCACTCTGATTGTACATGGCCAAAATCCCCCGAAGTTTTGTGGGCGGATATCAAGGAAGTCTCTAAAGAAGATATCGATAAAATCACGCATTTAAATGCTATGCGGGCATACCACTTTAATCCTTTTGAGGATTTGAGCAGAGATGAGTGCACTGTCGGTGCATTGCGCGCCAAGGCTGTTGATGTTGATATCAGCTATCTTAATACCAAAGGAGCGGGAAAACCCCCATCAAGTAAAGATGAAGGACCTGTAACTATGAGGGAAGTGACTCAGCAATTATCAGAATCATTCTCTTTGACCATAGATGCCGCTGAATAAAACCAGCGCCGTGCCATTGCCAATCGGCTTTATGCCTAAATTAAAAATGAACAGGAAAACGTAATGGTTTCGTCTCCGGTTAAAAATGATGGGCTTTATATCGGTGGGGAGTGGGTAACACCTGCAACCCAGGAAAAAGAGGAGATCATCAATCCTGCAACGCAGGAAATAATCGGCTTGGCTCCTGTCGGGGGGATGAAAGAAGTTGATGCTGCTCTCAATGCGGCAAACGATGCATTTCGCAACGGGCCGTGGCCACGGTTGAGCGCAAAAGAACGCACCGCTAAAATGCAGGAATTCCATGACGCGTTGATGGCGCGCGCTGAAGATATACAGGAATTGATTATTGCTGAGGCCGGCGCGACGCGCATGTTGGCGCAAACTTTACAATTCTATACGCCTATGGAGCATATGCAGTTCTTCATAGATGCTTCGTTGCAAAATCAGACGACATCTTTACCCGTTGAGATCACACCAAGTATGACGGGAGAAAAATTGCTGGGTGGTGGCGTTACCGTACGCGAACCGGTCGGTGTTGTGTCAGCGATCACACCATACAATTTTCCCTACTTTATGAATATTTCAAAAATTGCACCAGCCTTGGCGATGGGGAATACGGTGGTTTTAAAACCCTCTCCCTTTACGCCCTTTGAGGCTTTGATTATCGCGGAAGTGGCCGATGAAATCGGGTTGCCCCCTGGTGTCCTCAATGTGGTTACAGGGGGAGCGAATGTTGGGCGCGCGCTGACGGATGATGATCGTATCGATATGGTGACGTTTACCGGCTCGGACCTGGTCGGCGCTTCTATCATGGGACAATCCGCTCCGACATTGAAGCGTTTACTCCTTGAACTCGGCGGCAAGTCGGCACTGATCATTCGTCAGGATGCTAATTTGCAACAGGCTGCGATATCGGGAATGATAGGCTTTACCTTGCATTGTGGCCAAGGGTGCGCATTGTCGACACGCCATATTGTGCACAATTCAATCCGCGAGGATTATGTCCAATTACTCTCTACTATGGTTCAACACGTGAAAATTGGTGATCCGTCTGACCTCCAAACAGGCATGGGGCCCTTGATTCGAGAATCACAAAGAGATCGTGTTGAACATTATGTGGGGATCGGTCTTGAAAGTGGGGCTGATTTAGTTATGGGGGGTAAGAGACCGGAAGGGCTGGAGAATGGATTTTTCTACGAACCCACTCTTTTCAATAATGTAGATAATTCATCGGCTCTTGCACAGGAAGAAGTATTCGGCCCTGTTGCCGTCGTGATGGGTTTTGACACGGATGAAGAAGCCATTCAATTGGCAAATGATTCCCGGTATGGTTTGGCAGGTGAGATTTATTCATCCGATGTTGGAACGGCCTATGAGATGGCATTACAAATACGAACGGGAATTGTTCATATTAATGGTGGCGCCGGAAAAATGAGTTCCTATGCACCCTATGGGGGATTTAAGCGCTCTGGAATTGGCCGGGAATACGGCTATGAAGGTCTGGCTGCTTACACGGAATTGAAAACGATCACCTTTCATGCCGGGTGAGTCGATCGTCGATGACGCCAGAATAAAAACAAAATATTACGAGACGCTTTGTTGTAGGCCACCTGCAATAAGAGCGGCAGCGGCACCACCATCGCAGCATAGGGAAGCGCCGGTAACATAACTGGCGCGGGGACTATTCAAAAAAAGCAGGGCGTCGGCCTGCTCTTGCGGAGTCGAATCGCGGCCCATCGGTTTGGGCATCATATCCAGAGCTTCCGGGACGGATTTCTTGAAGGCGTCTAACATGGGCGTGTTCGTTATACCTGGGCATAAAGTATTGAGTCGCACGCCTTCAGCCATAATGCGCGAAGATTCCAGAGTAGTGTAGGCCACCAGGGCATGTTTGCTAAAGACATATGGATCGCCAATATCGTTAATATGAGTTTCGACCCAGCTTCTGCCTTCTTGAAAAG
>JAJFIM010000515.1 GCA_021774995.1 Alphaproteobacteria bacterium
TGCCACTCAATGGGGGATGGGATACAAGATCCGCCTGACTTGAAATGATAACAAAGCACCCGTAGCTCAGCTGGATAGAGCGCTGCCCTCCGAAGGCAGAGGCCGCACGTTCGAATCGTGCCGGGTGCGCCATATTTCCGCCCCTCATTTCAACGGCTAGCGCGCCCACCGGCGATGGATCCAGAGCCATTGTTCTGGGTGGTCGCGTATCCAGCCTTCGATGATGCAGGTGATGGTTGTGACCGCCCCTCTGACGTCGATGCGGCTGGCTGAATCTCTGGGCAGGGTAATTTCATCAGTAATTTCGAGACGGAAGCGCCCTTTGGGCAAACGGATGACGCGCGCGCCGTGGACCGGGCAGTCATATTCGCGCGCCAGTTTGCCGATGAGCGGATTTGTTTGAGCGTCATGCCCGAAAAATGGGATGACAAGTTTGCTGCGTGATTTAAATTTCTGATCAACAAGCACGCCGATACGGCCCCCCTGATCGAGAACGTTCATTAACTTGAAAACGGCGCCGGACCCCGAGGCGATTAGATCCCCCATTACTTTTGAGCGGATTTCCAAGATGCGCTTCGCTACAAAGGGATTATTGGGTATTCGGTAAAGTGAAGAGATTTTGAGGTCGTAAATTTGGGCGCAAACGGGTAGTAATTCCCAATTTGCGAAATGGCCGGTGAATATGATCGCCGGTTTGTCTTGCTTGATCAGTTTCTCGAAGATCTCAGTGCCCACGACATCAATCCTGCCTGTATGCGGGTTATTAACGTCATAGTCGAAAAGCGTATCGAGGTGGATATATTCAACAGCCGTGCGGGCCAAATTGTCCCACATCATACTCAAAATGCGCCGTCTTTCGGCTTTATCTTTTTCAGGAAAGGCGCGCGCCAGGTTTTTCATGCCGGTGCGATGGCGCGGTAATAATGGCCCCAAATTACGCACGGTGCGCGCAACAATTTCAGCTGCGATCTCAACCGGGATAAGGCGCAAGACGCTCCAACAAGCAAAAACAAATTGAGCTTGCAGCCAGTGAATGGGCGTGCGTAGTAAGAATAGATGTTTTTGCTTTAGTCGTGGAGACATCCCTAAAGGGTCACCATGATTTTTCCGAAAACCCGCCGGTCTTCGAGACGCTTTAATCCTATTTCAATTTCGTCAATTGAAATTTTCGTATCTATGACGGGTCGCGCAATCCCGCGCGCCATCTTGTCCAGGGCGTCTCGAACATTTCTCAGGGCGCATCCGAAACTCCCAAAAATACGAAGCTGCTGCTGAAAAAGCTGAAAGAGATTAATTTCCGCCATAATACCCGTGGTGGAGCCGCAGGTTACCAGGCGCCCCCCTCGTTTAAGAACGAACATACTCCCCACCCAGGTGTCAACGCCGACATGTTCAAAAACCACGTCGACGCCTTTCTTTTTTGTCAGTTTACGCACAACGCCTTCAAAGCGGTCTTCCTGGTAATTGATAACGTGATCCGCGCCGAGTTTGCGCGCTGCTTCTATTTTTTCATCGCTGCCCACAGTTGTGATAACGGTGGCGCCAACGTCCTTCGCAAGCTGAATGGCTGCCGTGCCGATGCCGCTGCCGCCCGCTTGAATAAGAATGGTTTCGCCGGGTTTTAATTTTGCATTATCAAATAACATATGCTCGACAGTGCCATAGGTCACAGGGGCGCAGGCAGCGCTGATGGCGTTAACGCCGTCCGGGGCGGCAATGGCCAGTCGCGCCGGTATATTCATCAATTCCTGTGCGAAGCCATCAAGATGAAAACCGTAAATGCCCTGAACGTCCTCGCAAAAATTATCGCGTCCCTCCAGGCAGGCATCACATACGCCGCATGTTTGCGCGCCGTAAAGAGAGACGATCTGTCCTTTTGCCAACCCCGATACATTCTCACCGAGATCCACAATCTCCCCAGCCGCTTCTGCGCCAATCACAATGGGAAGTTTACGTTTGGCGAAAGCCATTCCGCGCCACCCCCAGACATCAATATGATTGAGGGCGACGGCGCGGATACGCACTTGAATTTCATGAGGGGCGGGGGGTGGAGGCGCGGCGATCTCACACACTTCCAAATCGCGAGAGCCTTTAATCATCAATGCGCGCATGTCAGTTTTCGTCACAGTTGAAGAGGTTGAATCCAGGGGAATGCATTAGCGTCGCCCGCCGAGTGAAGCCGTCAGACCCCCATCTATGGGGATGACGCTTCCCGTTACGGAGGCGGCTTCAGGGGAGAGTAAATATCGCACCAGTTCTGCAACTTGCTCAGGCTTAGCATATCCGCCAATTGGGATTTGCTTTTCAATTGTCTTGCGGTGATCAGCATAAGCATTCAAAAGATCTGTGTCTACGAACCCTGGGGCGATGGTATTGGCGGTGACGCCTTTTGGAGCCAGTTCAACGGCCAGAGTACGCAAGTAACTTAAGGACGCGCCTTTGGTGGCCGCATATATTGCGTTGCCGGGGACGCCATGCATGGCTGTGATGGAGCCGATACTGACAATCCGCCCGGAGCGGGCGCGCAACATGGGGCGGACGATGGCTGTAACAAGCCGGGTCAGTGACCAAAAATTTACCTGCATGATGGCTTCTGCGCGGGTCTGATCGACGAGGGCGGCCAAACTATCATAGGATTGACCTGCATTGTGTATGAGAGCGTAGAAGGCGTCTTCTTCCGATAATTGATCGGCGAAGGCATCGACGGCCGCGCGATCGCCAAGATCGACTTTATGTGCTGTAAAGGATTGGTCCGGATACCCGGCGCGCATATCTTTCAAGAGCGCTTCTGCAGGTTCTGCAGACTGATGGTAGATAAACTGAAGATCATAGCCGTTTTTTGCAAGAGAGCTTACGATAGCGCTACCTATCCCGCGGCTTCCCCCCGTAACCAGGACCCGCAGTCCATGATTTGAATGTTCCACTCACAATCTCCAGAAATTCAGGCGGGCTCCGCCGCTAAGACGAGGCATACATTCTGTCCGCCAAAGCCAAAAGAATCAGATAAGACGATGTTCACCGGCGCCGCTCGTTTTTTATTCGGAACGAGGTCAAGTTCTATATCAGGATCAGGCGCATCGCAATTTATGGTTGGCGGTATCACGCCCGTTTGAATTGTGAGAAAGGAGAATGCCGCTTCGATGGCGCCGGCCGCCGTTAAAGTGTGGCCTATCATTGATTTATTGGAACTGATGGGAATGCCCGCCAGATGATCGCCGAACACCGCTTTTAATGATAGGAATTCCATCTTGTCGTTTTCCGGGGTGCTTGTTCCGTGGGCGTTGATATAGTCAATCTCAGCGATGGTCGCGCCGGCGTCTTTGAGTGTATTGCGAATGGCGCCGATATTGGCGGAGCCGTCTGGTTTTGAACGGGTCCGGTGAAAATTGTCCGCGCGCTCTCCGCAACCCCGCACCACGCCCAGAATTTTAGCGCCCCGTGCTTTGGCGCTTGCATAAGATTCAAAAACGAATGCCGCTGAACCTTCCGACATAACAAAGCCATCGCGGTTTTTGGAAAATGGTTTTGACGCTTTTTCCGGAAATTCGTTTTGCGTGGAGAGGGCGGAAAGGAGTGAAAATCTGACCAGGGCTTCCACATGAACCGATCCGTCCGTTCCAATGCATAGGGCAGCGTCTGTCTCTCCCCGGCGGATCGCCTCAACGCCGAGCTGAATAGCCGATGCGCCCGAGGCGCAGGCGGTTGAAAGAGAAATGGGCTGGCCTGAGGTTCCGAATTGGTCAGCGAGGCGATCGCCAACGCCGCCATATTGAAACAGGCCATACATATCAAAAAACTTTTGGGATCGAGCCGCCGCCAGCAGGCGCGCATAGCCTTTTTCTGAGCTATCTTGGTCGTAAGTGTAAAGATCTTTGCGCTGCGCCCATTCCAATTCAGCGGGCGGCGTCGCCAAAAAAAGCGGGCCTGGGAAAGAACCCTTTGTTCCGATTTCCGCCTGAGCAATGGCTTCCGTCGCCGATTCAATCGCAAGCGCCAAAGCCAGGCCCTGTCCCGATAAAGGATCAACATCGACGAAGTTGACAGTACCGGCAATTTTTGTGGACAGGCCTTCGGTGGAAAACCGCTCAATCTCCGTAATGCCGCTTGTCCCGTTTGTCAGCGCCCGCCAATTTTCTTCTCTGCCCCGGCCCAAAGGCGTGACCACGCCGATTCCGGTGACAACGACAACAGGCCGGCCTTTTTCATCAAGCAATTCACTCATATTTTTTACACCCCTGCGCAATTGCGCCAGACTTTAGGCAATTTTTTCGACAAGGGCCATTCCTTCTCCATGAAAAGGTCCCCAAGTTGTGACGATTATAGGCGCCGCGCGATCTGTTGAGGGGGACTCACTTTCCGAAGCGTCAAAGGGCCTATAAAATTGTTCCTTTGAGCTTGCGAGGGCGGCCAGCGCCAGCCCCGCCGGGAAATGAGCCTCCATAGAGTGACCGAGTATGGCGCCAAAACCCCTGAGGGCTACATCGTAGCCCTGGTCAGCAAGATATTGCGCAAAGGCGCGTTCCTGGCTCGTGGCCGGTTCGACGCCGCACGCGCCGCTTAAAAAGGCAAGGGGTCCTTTGGGAACTTTGGCGCCGAGCATTTTGAGTTGTTGTTCCGCCATGCGCAGCGCCTGTTTCTGCGTTCGGGTGGACCGCCCTGATACAATGCCGGATAGCTGCGCATATGGTTGTGCGCCACGCGCCAGGGCGTGCTTTTTCGATTCCAGAACAAGAAAAGCGCTAACGCTTCCCGTGATCATGCCCCCGCCCTTTGAGTGGCGCTCCCAAAGCGGTTCATATGCGCCGGTCCAGAGAATGTTTCCCAGATCGAGTTGCAAAAGCATGTCCTGGCGCTCGGCGTTATAGGCTCCGCCAACCAAAAACAGCTCTCCTTGCCCATGTTGTATGCGCCGCGCGGCAATTTCAACCGCTGAGAACCCCGCCATTTCTTCGCCCATGAAGGTGCGCGAAGAGCCAATAACCCCGTGGACAATTGAAATATTGCCCGCCAGCAAGTTGGAGAGTTCGGAAAGAAAATGCGTAGGGCGCAAATCATTCATTAGCATTTCATTGCGTATGGCCTCGGCATCTTGTGGTCCGCCGATCGTCTCCAGAAGCGCTGCGTCAACCGTGACCTCACGTTCGCCCCCTCCGGCGGCAACAATCATATTTGTTTTTTCTAGAAGAGTTTCATTACCGGCAATACCCGCATCGGCGAGCGCCATGCCCGCTGTATAGACGCCCAGCCTTTGCCATTTTCCCATCTGCCGTTGATCGGCGCGGCGGGGAATCTGTTTTGAAAAATCGATCTCTACAAGGGGGTGAATGGGATAGGGCGCAAACGCCGACGTCTCCAATACAGGCTCTATTTGGGTATCAGCGGTTAGTTTTTGCCAATGTGCGTCACACCCCTCTCCCAGAGAACTGACCAAACCCACCCCAGTGATCCAAACATCATTTTCGCTTGAGTCCATAGTGTCAGTTCGCCTTCTTCAGACCGATTTTCTCGACTTGCATCGTCATGTGGCGTTCTAAATCCTTCGAGGGGAACGGCATGATGCGGAATGTCAGTTGCGCGTCGCAAACCTTCTTGCCGTCTTGAGTGATGTGAGCTTTGGTCATGGCGTATCCTGAGCCTTCATGTTCCAAAGCGGCTGTGACAATCAAATCCGCATCGGGCGGCACAAACGTTCGCATTTTGGCTTCTTTTACACTGGCGAGAAAGGGCATTGACCTAAACTCATTCAGCGCCAGTATCAGATAGCCTGACGCCTGGGCCATGGTCTCAATGAGAAGAACGCCGGGCACCAGGGCGTGCCCTGGAAAGTGTCCTTCAAAAACCGGGCTTTGATCTGGCACATGCGCGCAGGCGATGATCGAAGCTTCATGAGAATTAAGCGTCTCAACGCTGTCGATCATCTGGAAATACTCAAGGCGCATTCGCTAAAAACCGTTCTTTAGCTTTCTTGCGCCGCGACAGCCAGTTCATCAATTCGCGCGCAAAGGTTTTTCATCAGAAAGTAATCCTCAACCTTCGCGTTTCCGGCCTGCAATTCTTCGGTCCAACTCGCAAGTGGAATCTTTATCCCGAACGCCTTATCGATCGCGAAAGCGATATCAAGAAAATCAAGGCTATCTATTCCCAAGTCTTCCATGGCGTTGCTCTCCGGATTTATCTCTTCAAGCGGGATATCGCTCGTCTCGGAGATTATGGCTGCAACGGTTTCGAACGTGTTCGACATTTATTTCCCCATTTTATATCAATTCAGCGCGCCAAATTCGGAGCACAACCCCCTAAAGACGGTTTATTAGAGCGCTGACTGAGCAAAAAGCAGCTGAGTCAAGACCGCCAAGTGGCACGAAAAGCCGCCTCATGACATCATTTCCCTACACGCCTGTCAATGGCCGCAGCATGGCGGAAAAGGGCTGTGCTAGGGCTCTTCTTAACATGTCTTATGGCGCCTGCGATAAGACTATTTTGTCACTTGACGCGCCTCCCTTTGGCGCTGGGCTTTGGCGCGAATTCTCTTTTCCCTCTTAACGATGGCGTGTCGGATGAGCCTTTTTGGCAGCGCGTTGGCGAGTCTGATTATAAGGCGATTTTTCCAGCCATTGACATAGAC
>JAJFIM010000053.1 GCA_021774995.1 Alphaproteobacteria bacterium
GCCCCCATCCCGCGCGCGTTCAACCGCCGCGCGGGCCGCCTCATAGACAGCGAAATAATCATGACCGTCAACAATGACGCCCGGCATATTGAACGCAGCGGCGCGGCGGGCCACATCGCCCCCGGCGATCGAATAGGCGGAGCTTGTGGATTCGGCGTAGCCATTATTTTCCACCATGAACACCACGGGAAGATTCCAGATCGACGCCAGGTTCATTGCTTCCGACACCACGCCTTGATTGCTTCCGCCATCGCCGCAGAGGGACGCTACGACGCCGCCTGTTTTCCGGTTGCGCATGGCGATCGCCGCGCCGCAGGCCAATGCCGCGCCGCTGCCAACCCCGCTATTGGCGCCCCAAAGACCTTTGGCGGGGTCATGCAGATGCGCCGAGCCGCCCCGTCCTCGGCACAGGCCATCGCCCCGGCAATAGATCTCCTTGGCGACGGCAGTGACGTCGGCGCCCTTGGCAATCGCGGGTCCGTGGGCCCGGTGGGTATTGGTGAGTATATCATTGTCCGTTAGGTTGGAGCAGATGCCGGCGGCTGACGCCTCTTGCCCTGAATACAAATGCACAAATCCGGGCACTTCGCCGGTGGTAAACTCCACATGCATGCGTTCTTCGAACTCGCGCATGGTTTTCATCGAGCGATAGGCGGCCAATAAATCTTCTCGGCTCTGCTGCATGGCTTGGGCTCTCCTTGTGCGGGCGTGGAATCAAGGCCTGCGGATGGGATCTGCGCCATCCCAATCTTTGGCGGCGGCTTCAAGATTGCCGAACAATTCACGGACGGTTGGATTGATTTCGATCAGCTCCACCATGCCGCCTAGATCGGCAAGCGTATCCATATAGGCAAAGCGTCCGCCAATCACGACGCGGCCGCTAAAGGCTTGCGCATACCCTTTGGCTTCATAGCGCGCGACTTCTTCGTCGAAGTTTTCATGCCACACGCCCCAGTGGTGGAACCCTTCGCCGCGTTTTTCCATGACCTCGCGATAAACCGATGGGGCTTCATCATGTTGCTGGATAAGTTCGACGCACATCGCGCCGTTAAACCCAAGCGCGATGGTGAACTTGGCCTCTGACGGCGCGCCCCGGTAAAGCGGGTTTTCGACCTCCAGATTATCAAGTACAAAGAAAGGGCCTACGCGCAAAGTTTTTGTCCAATGATTAAGTGCTTTGTCCATATCTTTTACGATATAGGCGATTTGCATCAACGCGCCGTCAGGTTGGGGCATGGGCTTAATCCTCACTATGGTTCACAATAATTCTAATGACACAAACCAAGTCACATCTTGCGAATGGGGTCTGTGCCGTCCCAGTCTTTGGCGGCCGCCTCTAATCTCAAAAAAAGCTCTATGGCGGCGGGGGCGGCTTCAATCAACTCAAGGATGCCATCCATCTTTTCCGCCGTATCGAGATAGGCAAATCGCCCTCCCACCGACGCGCCTCCGGTAAAAATGGGGGCGTATCCTTTGGCCGCATATTCGGCAAGGGCTTCGTCGTAATCTTCGCGCATAATGGCCCAGTGATGAAAGCCGCTGCCGCGACGCGCGCGCAATTCCTGATAGATAGAGGGGCCCTCGTCCTTGGTCTGAAGGAGTGCGATTAACAAGCCGCCGCTATAACCCAGGGCCACCGTGATATTGGGATTGTTGGGTTGGCCGCGGTAAAGGCCGTTCTCAATGTTGAACCGCTCCGCGACAAAAAAGGGACCGGCGTGGATATCTTCCGTCCAATATTTGAGGGCGGCATCCAGATCGTCGACAAGATAGGCGATCGTCATGATGGCGCCGGGAGGTTGACTCATTTTTGTATCCGTTTTGCCAGAGAACAGAGACGTAGGCGCGCATGCCGACAAAATCGCAGCGAAGAAAAGAGGGAGCGACCGGTGAATGAGCGTATTCATTTCGATCCGTTTAGCGTCGCGCGCACGGCGGCCTCGATTTTTGCAGCATCCGGGATGTACAGATCTTCCAGTTCCGGTGCGAAAGGGACCGGAGAATGGGGAGCGTTCACGCGCTTGATGGGGGCTTTAAGGGCGCCGAAAGCCTCATCCGCCACCAGCGCCGCCACATCGGTGGCGAAACTGCACCGCGGCGTGTCTTCTTCAACAACAACTAAGCGGCCTGTGTTCTCAACACTTTCAATGATGCTGTCCGTATCAAGCGGTGATGTGGTGCGCGGATCAATGATCTCGCATTCAATGCCGTCTTTGGACAGAGCATCGGCGGCTTCTATCGCCATGTGAACCATGCGCGACAAAGCAACGATTGTGACATCATCTCCTTCGCGCACGAAATTCGCCTCGCCAAAGGGGATCGTGTAAGATTCATCAGGCACTTCTTCCTGCATGTCGTAGAGGAGTTTGTGCTCGAAAAAAATCACCGGGTCGTCGTCGCGAATGGCCTGGGTCAACAGGCCCTTTGCCTCATAGGGCGATGAGGGCATAACGCATTTCAGGCCCGGCACATGCGTGAATATTGAATAAAGCGATTGCGAGTGTTGCGCGCCCGTACGCATACCGGCCCCAATGGTGGTGCGTATTACCATGGGCGCGCCGCCCGTCCCGCCGAACATATAGCGGAATTTGGCGGCCTGGTTGTAGATCATGTCAAAACAGACCCCGAGAAAATCGACAAACATCAGTTCGGCGATGGGGCGCAAGCCCGTCAGCGCCGCGCCGGCCGCGGCGCCGATGAAACCCGCCTCAGAGATGGGCGTGTCGAGAACGCGCCCGCGGCCAAACTCGCCCACAAGACCGGCGGTCACTCCTACTGGGCCGCCCCAGGCGTCTTCAACACCCGCCGTACCGGCGCCGCCTGCGATGTCCTCGCCCATAATGACAATGCGCTCGTCCCGGCGCATTTCTGCAAAGAGCGTTTCGTTGATGGCTTGTCGATAAGATTTGATAGGCATAATCGGGCGTCTCCTGATCCTAATATGATACGTAAATGTCGGTCATGAGATCCGATTCCGTGGGGGGCGGCGCCGCTTTGGCTTGCCTGACGCATTTGTCCATCAATTCACTGATTTCCGCGTCAATGCTTTCCAATTGCTCAGTGTCGAGCAGGGCGGCGCCTGTTACTTTTTCGGCGAATATTTTGAGACAGTCCGCGCTTTCGCGAATCCTCTCTTGTTCGCCCTCGCCGCGATAGGTTTGCGCGTCGCCCTCATAATGGCCGTAGAAACGATCAAGTTTGATCTCCAGCAATGCCGGCTTGCCGCTCTCCTTAACCTGCTCAATCATGGCGCCGGCAATGTCATGCACCGCGAAATAATCCCGGCCATCAACCTGTGTCCCGGGCATGCCGAAGGCCGCGGCCCGTGTAACGATATCTCCGCTGGCTACGGAATAATCCGCGCCCGTTGATTCGGCGTAAGAGTTATTTTCAAAAACAAACAGCACCGGCACTTGCCAGACGGAAGCGAGATTCATGGCTTCGAACACATGCCCCTGGTTGGAGGCGCCATCGCCAATGAAAGGCACGGCCACGCCTTTTTTGCCTTGCGTTTTGATGGTGAGCGCGGCGCCCACGCATAAAGGCCCGCCGCCGCCGACAATGCCATTGGCGCCGAGCATGCCGCGCGCCATATCGGCGATGTGGATGGAGCCGCCCTTGCCTTTGCACAGACCGTCGCGGCGGCCATAGATCTCTTTCATCATCGGCTCAGGGTCAGAGCCAAAAGCGATGCAGTGGCCATGTCCTCTGTGCGTGGTGGCAATATAATCACCCTCGCTCAGATTGGAGATGACGCCAACGGCGGAAGCTTCTTGTCCCGCGGAAAGGTGCACAAAACCCGGAATGTCCCCGGCCGCGAATTGCACGTGAAGGCGCTCTTCAAATTCGCGAATGGTGCGCATG
>JAJFIM010000054.1 GCA_021774995.1 Alphaproteobacteria bacterium
AAAATAATACGCCCAAGCATAAGATGAGTACGCCAAACGTAATGACTTCAGGTTCTTTTTTATACAGATCGAACCTGCCCCGTAGAGCTTCAGCGTGTAAAACGAAATTCAGAGCGCCGAAAACCATAAAAATGAGCAGAATGATTTCAGAAAATGCCGAGCCGTAATCGCTAAAAGACCCATCTATCGTCATGAAGCCGCCGGTTGACAGTGTTGAAAGGGCAATGCAAAAGGCGTCGAAACGAGGCAGACCAGAAGCCCACAAGACGATAAAACATATCATTGTGATGATCAGATATGTTGTGAGAAGTGATTTGACGACAAACAGAAGGCGATCAGATAAAGGCAAATCATCGCTGATTTTCATCGATAGTTTTTGAACAGGCAAGTTACCGAAGCTTGTTGCGGAGAAAATTGCCACCGCCATGACAATGGTGGCGAATCCTCCTATCCACTGCATGATGCTCCGCCATACGAGAACTGACCGGGGCCGCTCACCTAAATTATCGAGCAATGTCGCGCCGGTCGTTGTCAATCCTGAGGCGGCTTCAAAAACCGCCTCATTTAAATGGTGAAACGTTCCGTCGACCAATAGAGGCAATGCGGCAAAGAACGGCGCCGCTACCCACACAAGAAGCATAGCGAGAATGGCTTCCCGGCCGCTGGAGCGCTTCCGGCTCCCCCGAAACGCAAGAAACAATCCCCCGCCAAAAAAACCACTAAGTGCAATTGACGCTGTAAAAGCGATGACTTGCGCGTGCTCACCTTCAGCTAGCGCAAAGAGCAAAGGCAAGACCATCGAAGCGGCAAGCACCAGGCAAATGGATCCGAAAAGTTTTAATATATTGGCGTGGGACATTAAGTTGCGATCAGCAGCCTGGATTGTTGAACGATATATTCACTGAAAATATTCGCAAAATAGATCTAAAGTGCGATACCTAGAAATATTCGAGACTGACTCTGAAAAGCTGTTCTACTTTTTTCACCATTTCGCGTTGAGCCATGAGGACCACGCGGTCGCCTGTCTCGATTTTACTGCTTCCCACCGGCTTGATGACGTCGTCCCCCCTGACAATGGCGCCGATCATGATGCCATTGGGTAGGTGAACTTCCTGCAACGGCTTGCCCACCAATGGCGAGGTCTCTAAGGCTTCCGCCTCAATGACTTCAGCTTGCCCCTGTTCGATGGAGTGCAGATTTTTGATGCGTCCGCGCCGGACGTGTTGCAAAATGGTGGACACAGTGGTTGCCCGCGGATCAATAAAAGCGTCAATGTTCAGAGTCTTCATTAAAGATCCATATTCCCGGTCATTGATGAGACACAAAGATCTCTCCGCCCCTTCCCGCTTGGCAATCACGCAGGCCAGAATATTTGTTTCGTCATGATTGGTAAGCGTCACGACAGTTTGCGTTTCCTGCACGCCCGCTTCGCGCAGCAAATCTTGATCAAGTCCATCGCCATGCAAAACCACTGTCCTGCTCGACTGATCGGCAACAATTTCGGCGCGCGCTTTGTCATTTTCAATAATTTTGACTTTCACTGATGGTAGTTTTTCGAGTTCTTGCGCAACATATAAACCAATATGTCCGCCGCCGATAATGATAACGCGTTGAGCTTGGGATTCTTCATGGCCAAAAATTCCAAGCGTGCGGCGCACATGATCTGATTTAGCAACAAAATAGATGTTGTCCCCTACAAGCATTTGATCCGTGCGTTTGGGAACGAACATATGATTCTCACGCGAAATGCCAACCACAACGGCATTCAGATCAGGGAAAAGTTCCGTAAGTTGTCTAAGCGGCGTGTTCACCACGGGACAATCTTCATTGAGGTGAACGCCAACGACTTTAACGCGCTTATCGGCGAAGTTCATGGTTTCAAAAGCGCCGGGATTTGCCAATCTGTGAAGAACCGTTTTGCCAACTTCCAATTCGGGAGAGATGATGACGTCAATGGGCATATGGTCCCGGCTGAAAAGGTCGCGCCAAATAGGATCGAGATAACTTTGAGCCCTCACCCGGGCCACTTTGAGAGGCACGGCAAACAGCGAGTGGCCAATCTGCGCGGCAACCATGTTAACTTCATCGGAAAACGTAACGGCTATCAGCATGTCGGCGTCATGCGCGCCGGCCCTGTCCAGAACATCCGGATGAGAGCCATGCCCAACCATTGCCTTTACGTCCAGCATATCGTCAATGCGCTGGATAAGTTCCTGAGACTGATCAATAACGGTAACGGAATTACCTTCTTCGGCAAGCTGCCGGGCAATGCCAAAGCCGACTTGACCGGCGCCGCAAATGATGACTTTCATATGTTGTCCTCGGAAAGCCTAATATTATTAAATGGAAAGCAACTATGCACACATAAAAATTAGATTTTCTTTAGCATGATAAAAGAACGTGGTCTATGCGTTTACATTCTGCGTGCGGGCGTTGCTGGTGACGCCCAGCGTTTTGAGTTTTCGATGTAGAGCGGAACGCTCCATGCCAATAAAGGCGGCGGTTCGGGATATATTACCGCTAAATCGATTGATTTGAGCGATCAGGTATTCTCTCTCAAAGAGCTCGCGGGCTTCACGCAAGGGCAGCGAGATAATATGGTCCGATCCGCCTTGCTGACGCAATGATGATTCTGAAGCCCCCACATCCGAGGGTAAATCGTCCGCCCGGATCAGACCGTCCTCATTGCCGCTCGTCAGAATGAGCATACGTTCGACGTTGTTGCGCAATTCGCGGACATTGCCCGGCCAATCATGCGTTTGAAGAGCGGCCAGGGCGTCTTCACCGACGCGTCGCATGGACAGACCGGAAGATTGCACCAATCTCTTGATGAAGTAATCGACTAAAATCGGAATGTCTTCACGCCGTTCAGTCAAAGAAGGTATATGAATTGGGACGACATTCAACCGGTGATACAGATCGGGCCGCAGGCGCCCCGCATCAATCTCATTTTGCAGGTTTTTACTAGAGGAAGAAATGACGCGTACATCAACTTGAACTATTGTTTCGCCCCCAACCCGCTCAAAACGTTGCTCAACAAGTACGCGCAAAATTTTACTTTGCGTTTCCGGGGGCATATCGGCGATTTCATCTATGTAGAGTGTTCCTCCGTGGGCTTGCTCAAATAGACCTGTTTTTCTCTGTCTGTCCTGGCCAGGTTCGATTCCGAAGAGTTCAATTTCCATACGCTCAGGCGCCATTGCAGCAGCATTGACTGTGATGAAAGGATTGTGAGTTCGTCCAGATAAGTGATGTAGCATCCGCGCCGCTAACTCCTTACCGCTGCCCGAAGGACCGGTGATAAGAACGCGGCTGCCCGTCGGAGCAACCCGCTCGATGACTTGCCTCACGCTGGATATCACAGGCGACGCGCCAATCATCTCCGTGTCAAAGCCATACCGGTCTTTCAGTTCATCATTTTCACGCTTCAGACGATAGGCTTCTATGGCGCGTTCAACAGTAAGGATGAGGTGATCCGCTTCAAAAGGTTTTTCTATAAAATCATAAGCGCCTTTTTTCATGGATGATACGGCCGTTTCGATATTGCCGTGGCCGCTGATCATGATGACGGGAAGCGAAGGGTGTTCCTCAGTTATTTTTTCAAGCAATTCGAGGCCGTCGAGTTTGCTTCCCTGAAGCCAAATATCCAGGATGATCAAGCTTGGGCGCCGGGCCTCGATAGCATTCAACGCGCCGGTGCTGTCCCGCGCAACGCGCGTTTCATAGTTATCATCTTGCAGAATTCCGGCAACGAGTTCACGGATATCTTCCTCATCATCGACGATAAGAATATCCCCGCCAACGAGAAGTACATTTCTCTTTACTTTCTTATCCATTTGAGGCTTTCGCATAAAGAAGTTGTAATTTTGAGATATCACGCATCAGCTTTTAGTTTTAAGTAATCGGTTTGTTGTTGGCTGGCTTTTCGAAAGGGAAAAGTAATCGTAATATAAGCACCGGAGCCTTGCATTGAATCGCCGAGCAGTAACTCCCCATTATGATCTTCCATGATTTTTTTAACGATCGCGAGCCCCAAGCCTGTTCCTTTTGCCCGCGTCGTAATGTAAGGCTCTGTAAGACGCTCTCGACCATGTTCGGGCAAACCGCATCCATTATCGTCAATGCAGATTTTAAGGCATTTACCTTCGTGCACGAGCGTAATATCGATGTTTCCGGGTCGTGAGTCTTCACCGTTTCGCTTCGCCAAATCATTGCGCGCCGAAATAGCTTCGGATGCATTTTTAAGGAGGTTTGTCAGCGCCTGTGCTATCAAACGTCCATCGCATTCACTCAGAATGGGTTCGCCCGGAAGAGAAAGTCGATAGTCTATATCCGGGTTGGCGACGCGTTGCGGAAAAACAGTTCGCTTGATCAAATCAATAAGATCTTCCTCGCGCATCACAGGCGCAGGCATCTTCGCAAAAGAGGAAAATTCATCGACCATCCTGCCAATATCCTTGACTTGGCGAATGATGGTGTCCGTACATTGTTCAAATACTGAGCGGTCACTAACGACTTCATTGATATATTT
>JAJFIM010000055.1 GCA_021774995.1 Alphaproteobacteria bacterium
CCTGTTTAGCGATTCGCCCGGACACTGTTTTGTCGACGATCAAATCAATCAATTTTCCAAGTTGATTTGCACTGATGGGCGCGTTTTCAATCGTCAAACCGGCCTTATTGAGAGCGCCGAAAAATTCTCCCGTCACCCAATTTGACGCTAATTTTGAATCGCGACCATCCGCAACCTGCTCAAAAAAAGCGGCGCGTTCCTTCTCAGCCACCAATACCCCCGCATCATAGGCTGACAGCCCGTAATCAGACATGAATCGGGATTTTTTTTCATCGGGAAGTTCCGGTAAAGTGCTTTTGATCTTCTCTATCCATTCTTGATTGAGCTCTAAGGGCAACAAATCAGGATCGGGAAAATACCGGTAGTCATGCGCTTCTTCTTTCGAACGCATTGCATTCGTCGCGCCGGTTTTGGAATCGAATTGACGCGTTTGCTGTGCAATTACGCCGCCTTCTTCGATGATATCGACCTGACGTCGAGCTTCATACTCTATAGCCTGGCTGATAAATCTGATTGAATTGACGTTCTTGATTTCGCACCGCGTACCCAGCGGCTCTCCTGGGCGGCGCACCGACACATTAACGTCCGCGCGCATAGACCCTTGTTCCATATTGCCATCGCACGTTCCCAAATACCGTAATATTGCCCGTAATTTGCGCACATAGGCGGCCGCTTCCAACGAAGAGCGCATATCGGGCATAGAGACGATTTCCATCAACGCCACGCCTGAACGATTGAGATCCACATAAGACAGATCAGGGTGCAAGTCGTGGATGCTTTTTCCGGCGTCCTGCTCCAGATGCAAACGTTCAATGCGCACTTTCACGGTCTCGCCATCCGCCAGATCAACCGTCACCTCCCCTTCCCCAACGATTGGGTGTTTGAACTGCGAGATTTGATATCCTTGCGGCAGATCGGGATAAAAATAATTCTTGCGGTCAAAAGTGGAAACCTTATTGATCTTCGCTTTCAGTCCAAGACCGGTGCGCACCGCTTGCTCAATGCAATACGCGTTGATCACCGGCAGCATGCCGGGCATGGCGGCGTCCACAAGACTGACCTGTGAATTTGGTTTTGCGCCATATTCAGTATCGGCGCCTGAAAAAAGCTTCGCCTTACTGGAAACCTGCGCATGCACTTCCAATCCGATCACAATCTCCCAATCGCCGGTCGCGCCCGCGATCAATTTATGACCCGAATCATGAGGATGTTTTGTCGACATCAGACGTCCCTCCACCAGCGCGTTGGCGCCGCATCAAATCCCGCCGCCTCTTCCAGAACGCCCCCGGCGCGGAACAGAGTTTCTTCATCCAGCGCCTTGCCGATGAGTTGCAGACCTAAAGGCAGGCCTTGCGCGTTCAAACCAGCAGGGAACGACAACCCCGGCAGACCGGCCAAGTTAGCCGGCACCGTAAAGACGTCATTCAAATACATCGCGAGGAGGTCGTCGGCTTTGTCGCCAATGGCAAAGGCGGGGCCGGGCGCCGTCGGGGTGAGGATCAGATCCACTTTGCCGAAGGCAGCGTCAAAATCACGCGCAATCAATGTGCGAACTTTCTGGGCCTTTAAATAATACGCATCGTAATAGCCCGCCGAGAGGACATATGTTCCCATCAGAACGCGCCGCTTAACTTCATCGCCGAAACCTTCGGCGCGCGTGCGTTCATACATTTGGGTAATATCATCCGTCTCGTCCCTCACGCGCAAGCCATAACGCACGCCGTCATAGCGCGCCAGATTGGAAGAGGCTTCCGCCGGCGCAACGATGTAATAAGCGGGCAACGCATAGCGCGTGTGCGGCAAAGAGATATCGACGATCTCCGCCCCTGCCGCGCGGCACCACTCCATACCGCGGCGCCAGAAACCGTCAATCTCTTCCGGCATATTGTCTACGCGGTATTCTTTTGGAATCCCGACGCGCAAGCCCTTCATGTCGCCCGTCATGGCGCTTTCAAAATCAGGAACGGGCGCATTAATTGAGGTCGAGTCTTTGGCGTCATGACCCGCCATAGAGGTCAGCAGGAGTGCGGCGTCCTTGACCGAACGCGCCAGGGGTCCTGCTTGATCGAGAGAGGATGCAAAGGCCGCAATCCCCCACCGCGAACAGCGGCCATAGGTCGGCTTCATCCCGATCACGCCGGTAAACGCCGCGGGCTGGCGTATGGAGCCGCCCGTATCGGTGCCGGTGGCGCCCGCAACAAGATGCGCCGCCACAGCCGCCGCAGAACCGCCTGACGACCCGCCCGGAACCAATTTGGCGTCATCGCCGGCGCGGCGCCAGGGATTAACCACCGGCCCATAGAAGCTGTTTTCATTTGACGACCCCATGGCGAATTCGTCCATATTCAATTTGCCGAGCAACACGGCGCCGTCGCGCCACAGATGTTCGGTCACGGTGGATTCATAGCGCGGCGTAAAACCGTCCAGAATGTGACTGCCCGCCGTGGTGAGAACATCCCGCGTACAAAATAAATCTTTAACGCCAATCGGTAAACCATCGAGGGGGCGCGCCTCCCCTTTCGCCAGACGGTCATCGGCGCCATCAGCCATGTCCAAAGCTTTATCAGGCGTTTTTGTAATAAAACAATTGAGCGCATCTGCGGCGTCTATGGCGCTAAGATAACTTTGCGTTAATTCGCGCGCCGTGAACGCCTTTGAGCGCAACCCGTCGCGCGCCTGAATCAATGTCAGGTCCGTCAGATCTTTGTTTTCCGTCATGGCCCTACTCCAAAACTTTTGGCACGGTGAAGAGTTGATCCCGTGCGTCAGGCGCGTTCGCGATGATGTCCTCAGGATAACCGCCATCCGTCACCACATCCGCGCGCAAGGGCAATTTGATATCTACAGCACTTGTCATGGGAGGCGCGTCGCCAGTCTCGACTTCTTCCAATTGCTCAACCCAGTCAATGATGGCGCTGAGTTCCCGGGCCAGGGGTTCCAGGCGCTCTTCAGGTTCGGCGATGCGCGCCAGATGCGCAATTTTTCGAACAGTGTCCTTCGTAACGGACATATGGCGTTACCTCTCTCATCAATGATCTTGCGCTGAAAACCTGAAACCGCAAGGCGCGCGCTCACCTGACGCTTAGCAAGCTATTATAGGGGTTTCAAGCATGCTATTGAGCTTGATCGGCGCGCCGGTCCTTCTCTAAACACCTGAATAACAGTCTGACAGCGATAAACAAGCACAGATGACCCAAACCGTTCACCCCCTCATTCAACTCAAAAAAACGCTTGCCCCCGGCGCTTGCCTCCTGGGTCTTGATCTTGGCTCCAAAACCATCGGCATTGCTCTTTCCAACAGCAATCTGACCATAGCCTCTCCTTTGCAAACCATAGCGCGGACCAAATTCACCGCTGACAGCCGCGCCCTGCTCGATCTCGTAAAGACCTACAAAGCCGGGGGCCTGGTGCTGGGCCTGCCCCTTAACATGGATGGCGGCGAGGGGCCGCGCGCCCAATCCACGCGGGCTTTTGCGCGCAATCTTGCGCAATTGGACGCGCCGCCCCTGGTATTCTGGGACGAACGCCTCTCCACCGTCGCGGTGACCCGAACGCTGCTTGAGGCCGACGTAAGCCGCGCAAAGCGCCAAAAGGCGGTCGATAAAATGGCGGCCGCCTTCATCCTGCAAGGGGCGCTCGACTATCTGGCCCGCGCGCCCGGCGAGACCTGACCCCCAAGCCTCTTGCGAAATAGAGTCTCTGGCCCTATACAGTCCGCTTTAATGAGCGCCTCACACATACCGCCCCCACAGGCCGCCGACGCCGCCTTATTTTGCGCCCGAAATCTCTTGGGGATCGAAGGCCTTTCCCCCGTTGATATTAAATTCCTCCTCGATTTAGCCGACACATATGTCGAGTTGAACCGGCAAATGGAAAAAAAACGCGCCTTGTTGCGGGGACGCACGCAGATCAATCTCTTTTTTGAAGTCTCCACCCGAACGCAAAGCTCTTTCGAACTCGCTGGCAAAAGACTGGGCGCCGATGTCATGAATATGTCGGTTGGCGCTTCATCGGTTAAAAAAGGCGAAACTCTGATCGACACCGCCATGACGCTCAACGCCATGCGGCCGGACCTGCTTGTGGTGCGGCATGGCGCATCCGGCGCGGTTGAATTATTGTCTCAGAAAGTCGACTGCGCGGTGATCAACGCCGGCGACGGTTCGCATGAACATCCGACGCAAGCCTTGCTCGACGCCTTGACCTTGAGGCGCCATCTGGGCGCCATCGAAGGACTGCGCATTGCTATTTGCGGCGACATTCTTCACAGCCGCGTCGCGCGCTCCAATATCCTGTTGTTAAATATGCTGGGCGCCCATTTACGCATCATCGCGCCGCCTACGCTGCTGCCGCCGCGCGCCGCGCGCATGGGCGTGGAGGTGTTTCACGACATGACGGAGGGTTTGCGCGATTGCGACGTGGTTATGATGCTGCGCCTGCAATTAGAGCGCATGACCGGTTCTCTCATCCCCTCGACGCGTGAATATTTCCATCACTACGGCCTTGACCGACAAAAGCTGAAATACGCCAAGCCCGGCGCCAAAGTCATGCATCCCGGACCGATGAACCGCGGCGTTGAAATCGACAGCGCCGTCGCCGACGATCCCGAGATCAGTTTAATACAGGACCAAGTGGAGATGGGCGTCGCGGTGCGCATGGCGGTGCTCGACGCTCTCAGCCGGAATCTGCCCAACACCTCGCATGAAAAGGCCAGAGTGTGATCACGCCGGACCAGATCGCCTATATCAACGCCCGTCTCATTGACCCCGCCAGCGGCCTCGACGCCATGGGCGCGCTGATCACGTTCGGCGGTGAAATTCAGGCGGTGGGCGCTGATCTCTTTCCCGGAGAAGCAGCGCCAGATGTTTCCGACCAATTCCAGATCATCGATTGCCAGGGACATGTTCTGTGCCCCGGCCTGATCGATATGCGGGTTTTTGTCGGCGAACCCGGCGCCGAGCACAAGGAAACGCTGGCCACCGCCAGTCAGGCCGCCGCCGCCGGGGGCGTGACCAGCATCATCGTGATGCCCGATACCAATCCCGTGATCGACGACGCCTCGCTGGTGGATTACATCAAACGACGCAGCCGCGACACCGCCATCGTGAATGTCTATCCCATGGCGGCTCTCACCAAGGGTCTTGAAGGCGCGCAGCTCACCGAAATGGGCCTGTTAAAAGAGGCGGGCGCCATCGCCTTTACCGACGGCCATCGCCCGGTCACCAATTCCCGGCTGATGCGCCAGGCGCTCTCCTACGCCAGCACATTCGGCGCGCTCGTCGTTCATCACGCGGAAGACCCCAGCCTCACGCAAAACGGCGCCATGAACGAAGGGGAATTCGCGTCGCGTCTTGGTCTGGCGGGCATTCCCGCCGCCGCTGAAACGATCATAGTTGAACGGGACGTGGCGCTGGTTGAATTGACGCAAGGGCGGTATCATCTCTCGCAACTCTCCTGCGCGGCGTCTTTGCGCGTGATCGAACAGGCCAAAGAACGCGGCCTCGACATCACCTGCGCAGTGTCGGCGCACCATCTCGCGCTCAACGAATTGGATGTGGGCGAGTACAGAACGTTTTTTAAAACCAACCCGCCCTTGCGCGCCGAAGAGGACCGCCAGGCCATGGTGGACGGCCTCAGCCGCGGCGCGATTGACATCATCGTCTCCAGCCATGACCCGCAAGCGCCCGAAAACAAACGCCTTCCCTTCGCCGACGCCAGCCCAGGCAGCGTTGGACTGGAAACGCTTTTGCCGGTGGCGCTGGAGCACTATCACAACGGCGACATCCCGCTTTGCGATTTACTCAAAGCAATGACCGCCGCTCCCGCGCAACGCCTTGGCCTGCCCTCCGGCCGTCTTGCGCCCGGCGCCCCGGCGGACCTTGCTCTCATTGATCTGGGCGCGCCTTACGTCTTTGACGCCGGAGCTCTTAAATCGAGATCAAAGAACACGCCCTTTGACGGACGCAAATTGCAAGGGCGCGTCTTGCGCACCGTGGTTGGCGGTAAATCCGTCTATGAACGCGAAAACGCCCTTCAAGCGGCCGGTGAACGATAGTGCCGGACCCGATCAATCTCGCCGCTGATCTGCCTTATTATGCGGCCGCGTTGCTGGGCGGCTATCTTCTGGGTTCAGTGCCCTTCGGCGTGCTGCTGACGCGCCTTCGCGGGCTTGAGGACATTCGGTCCGTTGGGTCGGGAAATATCGGCGCCACGAATGTTTTGAGAACCGGTCATAAAGGATTGGCGCTGGCAACTTTAATTCTGGACGGGGGCAAGGGCGCATTGGCTGTTCTTCTAGCCGGGCGTTACGGCCCCGACATCACTGTCATTGCCGCATTGGGAGCTTTCCTTGGCCATCTTTTTCCCGTCTGGCTAAAATTCAAAGGCGGCAAGGGCGTTGCAACCTTTGTCGGGATCGCCTTGGCGCTCCACTGGCCGGTGGGTCTGATGACTATAGGA
>JAJFIM010000056.1 GCA_021774995.1 Alphaproteobacteria bacterium
GGCGCCCTAGCTGGAGGAAAATATGAATATTGGCGAAGCCTCAAAACGCTCGGATCTGCCAAAAAAGACAATCCGCTATTACGAGGAGATCGGCCTGGTCAGGGCCGACCGGCGGGAAAATGGGTATCGGGATTACGCCATGTCCCATATCCACAAACTCACATTTGTCCAACGCGCGCGCGGTTTGGGGTTTTCGATTGATGAATGCCGCAATCTTCTGTCTCTTTACGAAGATAAAAGCCGGGCCAGCGCGCATGTGAAGGCGATGGCGATGGCGCGCGTGGCTGAAATAGACAGTAAACTCGCTGAATTAAAGGGCTTGCGCGAAACGCTGGCCGCCCTGATTGAAACGTGTCACGGCGATGACCGGCCTGATTGTCCGATTTTGGAGGATCTGGCCGGCTCTTTTTAATCCTGGATGAAACCGGCGGCTATTCCGCCAAACGCCGCTTTGCCACACGATCACCTTAATGCTTCCCCCCTTTGGCCTCAAATCTGCATCACTGCTTAGTGAATGCAAGGTGAATGGCAATATCCCTTAGCGTCCCTATATGGGAATTCAAGGCGCTTGCCGCCACTTAAGGACTGGAGGTTTTAACCCATGTTAGGCCACGCATTTTCACTGGTTTTATCACTCGCCATCATGGGCGGGTCGTTCAGCCTCTATCTGCTGTTTTAACGGCGCAGGTCAATCACCTTCTAGCTGAAATGAGCTTTTTTCCGCTCCGCCACGCGCGTTTTTTTCAGATGCGCTCCCTTATCAAAACCTTAGAACCGCCCCATTCACGCCGCACTTGGCGGGTCAGATCTTTGATCTGGAATGACCGAGCCGGTGAAGGTGCGGGCAAGGGAGAAACTGGAAAAATGTCGACGCGCGCCATTTGGCTTTTTGGATTTACCGTCTTCGCCTTTTTAATCCTCGTCGCCCTCGCCGGGTTGACCGCGGCCGCAGAGCCGCGGGAGCAGGCAAGCGCCCCTTTTGCGCGTCTCTTGGCGGCGGCGGCTTATGAGCGCACCAAAGCGGAGGTTGTGTATGATTCGGCGTACCGGTCGATAAAATACCCGCTGGGCGACGTTCCGGCCGACCGGGGCGTGTGCTCGGACGTCATTATCCGAAGTTTCCGCGCCGTCGGGATCGATTTGCAGCAATTGGTGCATGAAGACATGGGCGCGGCGTTTGACGCCTATCCACAGATTTGGGGTTTGCGGCGTCCTGATTCCAATATCGATCGTCGCCGCGTTCCAAATTTAAGAGTGTTTTTCACCCGCCATGGCCAATCGCTGCCGCCCAACCAAAACCCGGAATCATACGCCGCAGGCGATCTGGTCACGTGGGACGTGCCCCCCAACCTTCCCCATATCGGCATCGTGGCCGCGCAGCGCTCCGCGGATGGCGCGCGGCCCCTGATTATCCATAATATCGGCGCCGGCCCGCAAATTGAGGACCGGCTTTTCGACTTCCCCATCACCGGTCATTATCGCTATACGGGCCCCCCCGCGCTATAAGCGCCCGCGCAACGCCCGCACGATCCTTTGGGCGCGAAAAATCCAAAAAAACGGCCCAACTCTTTGACTATGGTTAATATATTTGCCGTAAGCTCAGTTGGTAAATAGGCCACTTCCGCCGTCTCCAAATTCGGGGAAACCGGAGGAAAGCCGATATATAAGATGACTGGAAAGGCTGATAACAGATGGTGACGCTGCGAGGGGAACAACAAAAAGAACGCATTGCCGAAATCATGGCGTTGGCGAAAAGCGATGAACCTAAAGCCAATACGAGCGCCTATGCCGGTTTTTCATCCTTCATCCAGCTCTTTTTTGAAGACGCTACGCAAGATGAACTTGAAAACTATGACAGCTGCACCCTGTTTCAGATGGCGCTTTCCTTCTGGCGGTTTTCAACAACCAGAAAGCCCGGCAAAACATTACTCCGCGTGTTCAACCCCAGCCCTGAGGATGATCAGTGGCAAAGCCCGAACACGGTTCTCCAGCTTGTCTGCGACGACATGCCGTTTCTGGTCGATTCTCTCCTGGGCGAATTAAACGAACAGAACTTGAACCTGCACGTGGTCCTGCATCCCGTTGTGCAAGTTGACCGGGATGACAAAGGAAACCGCATCAGCCTGAGCAGAACCGAGATTGAACCACCCCCTTCAACCACGCGCGAATCGATGATTCAAGTTGAGTTTGACCACCATTCCGACGCTAAAATTGTAGATATCATCCGTGAGAAGATTGAAACGGTCATTCACCATGTTACGATCGTCGTGGCTGATTTTGACGACATGGTGACGCGCATGAGCGAAGCCGTGCAGGGGCTGCAAGACACGCCGCCCGCGATCAGTCCCGAAGAGCTTGATGAAAGCATTGCCTTTTTGTACTGGCTACGGGACAACCATTTCGCTTTTTTAGGCTCCCGCATTTACCGCTTTGACGGCGAGATAGAGGGGGGCGACCTTGTTGCCCTGCCGGAATCCGGATTGGGAATCTTACGCGATCCCAATACGCGCGTTTTGCGGCGCGGGAGTGAACTCGTCAATCTCACGGCCGAAGTGCGGGAATTTCTTATGCTCCCCGCGCCCATCATCATCACAAAAGCAAATGTCCGCTCTGACGTGCACCGCCGCGTGCACATGGATTATATCGGCATTAAATTGTTCGACGCGATGGGCAAGTTAACGGGTGAATGCCGCTTTGTCGGCCTGTTCACAGCCGACGCTTATAACCGCTCCACAGCGGGCATTCCGCTTCTATCGCGAAAAGTAAAAAAGATTCTATCTCGCAGCGGCTTTGCGCCTGACAGCTATAATTATAAAGCGCTCAAAAATATTCTCGAAATATTTCCGCGGGACGAACTCTTTCAAGTCAATGAAGATGAGATTTTGCGTACTTCCCTCGGCATTCTTGATCTGGGGGAGCGCCCCCGCACGCGCGTTTTTATCAGGCATGACCGATATGACCGTTACGTATCGGCATTGGTTTACGTTCCCCGGGACCGCTATGATTCGCAAACGCGCGAACGCATTTCCGACATTCTGGTCAAAGCCTATAAGGGCCGTCTTTCAGCCTATTACCCCTATTTTAACGACACGCGCCTGGCGCGGGTGCATTTCATTATAGGGCTCGATCCCGACGACAGCCGCGTGATGCCCGACCATCATGAATTGGAGCGCGCCATTGTTGAAGTGACGCGCAATTGGCCCGATGACCTCAAAAGCGCCATGGTGAAACAATATGGGGAGGAGCAAAGCAGACCGCTTTTTGCCCGTTACGGGTCTTCATTCCCCGCCAGTTATCAAGAAAACAATAGCGCCGAAGAAGCCTTGCGTGACATTGAAAGACTTGAGCCTCTGAGCGCCCCTCCCGCCATTGCCGTGCGGTGCTACCGGCGCACTGGCGATAAACAAGAAACGGTTCATTTTAAACTTTACTGCGCGCACGAGCCGGTGCCGCTCAGCCATGTTCTCCCCATTCTGGAAAAAATGGGTTTTGAAGTATTCGACGAAGCGGCGCATAAAGTCGAGCGCGGCGACGCCGCCTTTTGGATCCACGACTTTATCATGAGCCAGGCAAAAGGTTTGGATTTAGACCTGGATTCAGTCGGCGCAAATATCGAAAAAACTTTCATGACGGTGTGGTACGGCGACGCCGAAAATGACCGCTTCAACCGCTTGAGCGCGGAGCAGGGGTTGCATTGGCGCTATGTGAGTTTGTTGCGGGCTTTTGCGCATTATCGCCAACAGACAGGTAGGGGATTGTCCGTGCTCTTCATGCAAGACACCCTTGCCAATCACCCTATCATCACGCACTTGCTTGTGGATCTGTTCAATGTCCGGTTTGACCCTCACGCAGACCTGAACCTTGAAGAACGGAAACAGGCGAAAGAAGATATTCGCGCTAAGATATTGGACTCCTTGGACAAGGTGCAAAGTCTCGGCGAGGACAGTATATTGCGTCAATTTTTAAACCTCATCGATTCATTGTGGCGCACGAATTTTTTCCAAAAAGACGCCAGCGTCGCCCACAAACTCTATATCTCACTGAAAATATCCAGCCGCGATATTGACGATCTGCCCCTGCCCTGCCCGCTCACGGAAATATTCGTCTATTCGCCGCGCTTTGAAGGCATTCATTTGCGGTGGGGCTTGGTGGCGCGCGGGGGCTTGCGCTGGTCAGACAGGCGCGAAGATTTCCGCACCGAAATATTAGGGCTCGCCAAGGCGCAGCAGGTCAAAAACGCCGTCATTGTTCCGGTGGGCGCCAAAGGGGGGTTTGTGCCCAAACACCTGCCTGACGGGGGGTCACGGGAAGAGGTTCAAAAAGAAG
>JAJFIM010000057.1 GCA_021774995.1 Alphaproteobacteria bacterium
CACTATTGCGTAAGGATTCCGCCATTGCTTGCGGGGTTATGTTATTTTGCTGGCCAAGTTGACCAATTGCGGCTGTGACTTCGTCATCGGTTATTTCAATATCAAACCGGCCTGCTTCCTGGAGTTGAAGCTTTTCATCTATCAAGGTTTGAACAACCTGCTGTTTGACGCGCTCATTGATTTCCGGCGTGCGTTCAATGCCTGCGGAGCTTAAAATTAAATTTGCTCTTTGCGCCACGTCATATGTCGAGATGACCTCATCATTCACGATGGCGGCAATGCCTTCGCCCTGGACTTGCTGCGCTTCGGCGGGAGCTGCAATCAGGGTCGCCGCCGCCAGAATAGAGCCAGCGAGCACCGGGATTAGCCCCCGCGATGTCAGATGTGTCAAAAAACACGTATTAAATTTATCAGCCATAATCTTACAACAATCTCATACAGCATTGATTATAAATAATAATTTATGATCGTAGCTGGGCGTTATGGGTGTCGTCCCACGCAATATTTCTCAGAGAATAGCGAAAAATTCTTATCAATCAATATCAAGCTTATAAAACTAAATAATGACCAAAAAAGGATCAATTCAAGTGCTTAAGCGTGAATTGAAAAAGTATGGAACTATCGGGTCTTATATCGCGGTCAGTTATTTTGCGTTTGAGGAAGGCGATTGAGAAAATTGAACATTCGTCCTCATAGGTGAGGGAGGCCTGCGCCCGCCGCGTGGCCTTTGCGATGAGGTCTTGCCTGGCGCCAAATCCAACTCTCCATCGTTTGCTGATTTGCATCGATGCGTTGATATTTAATTCTTTACGGGACTTAACGCCAACATTTTGATTGAGACCTTTGCTGCTGACATATTGCGCTCTTACTGTAAAACGCCCATAAGCCCCCGTGGCGCTGACTTCATTTCTTTTGGGTGTGAGTGTATCCTCATCCAATCGAAATTGATGAATGATGGACAGTTTTTTCCCAAGCCTCAGATCAATCGTGCCGACATAGTCAGACTTTTTTCCTTCCAAACCCGTCGATGCGGTGAATTCATTTTCTGATTTTGTTCGCAAACTTTGACCGAAAAGAACGGTCACTGATTTTGTATCGTTAAAGAAAGCTCCAAGTTTGACCCCGACATTAAGACGGTTGCCACTTTCCAATTGATCAAGCCCAGGAAATTTATTGGGGACAAATAGATTAGACGTATCAAGCTCGAATGATTGACTGTCTTCATTAGGTATTTCATCAGGGTTACCGCCACGGCTACTGGTAATGGCTTGCACCATGGGCTCAATCAGCCATTTGACTTTTTTGCCCTGGCGGATAAAAGGCCAACGCCAATTGACGCCAATCGTTGGAACAGATCGAAAACTGGTGTCGGTGCCGTCTGACATTGCGGGGGCGGGACTACCAGTAACCAATTCAGGGAAAAAGTCATTAGTATTGTACAAATCCGCGCGAATATTTGCGAATGGCGTAATCACTTGGCCGAATCGCGTCGTGAGGCTTCTTTCCCAATCTGCTTTTATCGAAAAGCGCCGACTATCTGTACCTTTTGTTCTTTGAAGAACCATTGCGTTAGCATCGATATTGATGCGGCCGTATTTCCACGGCTCAATAACATAATGAGCTTCCACTAACGGTAAAATAAAGGGCGTAAGACCAGTAATATCCGAGGCTAATAGCCCCTGAAAATAATAAGAACTGATATCCATATAATTTCGGCCATCAATTCGGCGGGCAAAGAGTTTTGATTCTAAATCAACACTGTTAGATATATTATATCGCCGCAAATATGTGTCATCAGTAACGACCTGCAGATCGTATCCAATGTTCCATTTGTCTGTGAGTTGATAGCGGCCATTGCCAAAGATATGTCCTCGCAAATCACGTTTATTCAATTTTACATTATTATTGTCGCGCACTTTTGCGTTGGTGATGCTGCCTGACAGATTGTATTGACCTTTTCTCAAACGTTGCCGCCAATTTCCTTTGAGAACGGTACCTGCACCGGTCGTAAAAAGGGGAGCCACTGTCAGGTCGTAATATGGTGAAAGTGCAAAATAATAAGGTGTTTCAATAAACTGCCCGCGTAGATTGGAAGTGCCAATTTTAGGGGCCAGGAAACCGGACTTGCGCTTAACGGAAGGATCGGCATGAGACAAATAAGGCGTGTAAAAAACCGGCACTCCAAACAGTTCAAAGAAAACATCCCGGTAAGTTACAATTAATTTTTCCTGATCTTGTATAGCTCTGACAGCCTTGACGCGCCAAAGAGGGGTTTTTGCGTTTCCTTTACTATCGCAAACATCGCATGTGCTAAATACGACGCGTGTGAGTTCGTGTTTTCTTCCGTCCCGACGCCGCGCACTGCTGCTGGCTATACGGCCATATTTTTCCATCAGAACGCTAAATGCAGTTATCACGCCTTCCCGCATTTGATCGGTAAGTTCTATGTGATCTGCAAAAAGAATATTTCCGCCTTCTTGGATAAGACTGATATTGCCATCTGCGACAACTCTGTCCTCTTCTTGGTAGTAGGTGAGTTTATCGGCGAGAAGGACGTCCTCTCCATATGTCGCTTCGACATGCCCTGACGCTTCCACGGTTTTGGTTTCGCGGTTGTAGGTCACGGTATCGGCCTGGAGAAGCATGGCGCCGGCCGTTAGAGGGTCCACGCTTTCGTCCTGCTTTAGAGTGGAAACAACTTCCGCTTCCTGAATCTGCGCACTGGCGGAAATATTGCTGAAAAGAATAAAGCTAATCAGCCCGATTCCAGCAAAAAGTGCTGAAATATTTACTGAGTGGTTTTTGTACATACCCCCGCTGACCATGCTTATCAGCCATCTTCCAAATGAAATAGAGTGGCCAGCCCCAGCAATAGGGCAATGAATGTTGGCGACCATGCGGCCAACGGCACGGGCAGGCTTCCGGATATGCCGAGTGCGAACGACAAATCAGTCACAATATAGAGGACAATTCCC
>JAJFIM010000058.1 GCA_021774995.1 Alphaproteobacteria bacterium
TCTTTATCCTCCCTGCACTCGGACCGCTTTCACGCCTTGATGGGAATGAATTTGGTCAAGAGCAATATTAGCTAAATTTACCTGACAAGGCAGCACACATTGTCGTGAGACCAGCCGTGGCGGGGTCACATTTTCGTGGGAATGTGGTCCGCAGGTTAAAGCTCGATTTTATAAACCCTTGTGAAAGGCTCAGGCGGTAGACTGACAACATGTCGCGCATTCATCAGTTCAAGTATTTTGTTAAGGGTGTATTACTCGGTTTAATCAGTGTGTTAGCTTTATCTTCTCAGAGTTATTCTGAGGGATTTACAGACCGCGCGTTGCAGCCGTCGATCTTGCCTCTCACTGTAGAAGAGTGCCAAATCCTGATCCATCACCGCCCCTCTGACGATGTCGCCTTTCAGCCCGGCGTTTCCGTGGACGGCGACCCTGTGGCTCCGGCGGATCTGCCTGGATCACCTGAGATTGACTTACCAGATGTGGTTTCCTTTGATTTATTGCTGCGGCCGCGGGGACCGGGAGGCTTATTGCTGGAAGGGAGTGTCGGCGCGCTGTCGGTGGATGTAACCGGGGGCGCTGTGATATTGAATGGCCAGCGGCTTGATGATCAAAGCGCCGTGATCCACTGCGCTGATACGCCTCAAATTCCCTGATCATTGCCAAGGGACGCGGCTTCTCCTAAAAGGAAAGCCCCTTAAGCCCTGATGCGATTGAATGCGAATGAAGCTTTCCCGATTTTTTCTTCCCACGCTGAAAGAAACTCCCGCCGAGGCCCAGATTGTTTCGCACCGCTTGATGTTGCGGGCGGGGATGGTGCGTCAATCCGCAGCGGGGATTTATTCCTGGTTGCCGTTGGGTTTGCGTGTTTTAAAAAGGATCGAGGCGATTGTGCGCGAGGAGCAAGTCCGCGCCGGGGCTATTGAGCTTTTGATGCCGACCATTCAGTCCGCTGATTTGTGGCGCGAGAGCAAGCGCTATGACGATTATGGCGCTGAAATGCTGCGCATTAAAGACCGTCATAAACGCGATCTGCTTTTCGGTCCCACCAATGAGGAGCTGATTACGGATATATTCCGCGGTACAGTGCGCTCTTACAAGGATTTGCCGCTGAACCTTTATCATATTCAATGGAAGTTTCGCGATGAAATCCGGCCGCGTTTTGGCGTCATGCGCGGGCGCGAGTTTCTTATGAAAGACGCTTATTCTTTTGATTTGGACAAAGAAGCGGCGCGCCGGTCGTATAACAGGATGTTCGTGGCTTACTTAAAGACTTTTGACCGGCTGGGGCTGAAAGCGATTCCCATGGCGGCCGATGCCGGGCCCATTGGCGGCGACATGAGCCATGAGTTCGTCATTCTGGCCGAAACGGGCGAAAGCGAAGTTTTTTGCCACGAGGATCTCACCCGGATTCCCGCGCCCGGCGATGATGTGGATTACGACGGCGATCTGACCCCTATCATTGAGGCGCGCACGAAGCTCTATGCCGCCACCGATGAGAAGCATGACGCCCAAGAATTTGAGCGCGCCGTGCCTGAAGGGCGCCGGCTTTCCGCGCGCGGGATCGAGGTCGGTCATATATTTTATTTTGGGACCAAATATTCTGAAGCCATGGGAGCCACTGTCACCGACGCCGGGGGCAAGCAAGTCCCTGTGGAAATGGGATCTTATGGCATTGGCGTCTCCCGCCTGGTGGGGGGGATCATCGAAGCGTCCCATGACGAACACGGAATTATATGGCCGTCCGCCGTGGCGCCGTTTGACGTTGGCCTCATCAATCTTAAATCCGGCGACGCTTTGTGCGACGCTGCGTGCGCGGACATTTACGCGCAACTGACCAAAGCGGGTCTGGAGGCGCTCTACGACGACACGGCCGAGCGGGCGGGGGCGAAATTCTCTACAATGGATCTCATTGGCTTGCCCTGGCAGGTGATTGTGGGCCCGCGCGGGGTGAAGAGCGGCCAAGTGGAAGTGAAAAACCGCGCCACGGGGGAGCGTGCGGAAATGACGCCGCAAGAGGCCATTGCCAAACTCGCCGCTGGAGCGCCCGCGTCATGATGCCTTTCGCCCGGTTTGAATGGATGCTGGCCTTGCGCTATTTGCGGGCGCGGCGGCGCGAGAGTTTCATCTCGGTCATTTCAGGGTTTTCGCTGGTGGGGATTGCTTTGGGCGTGGCGACGCTGATCATCGTCATGGCGGTGATGAACGGGTTTCGCATCGAGCTGATGGACCGGATTTTAGGCGTCAATGGCCACATCATGGTGGAGAGCTGGAGTGGGACGCTGGAGGATTTTGACGCCACGGCTGAAAAACTGCGCCAGATTGACGGGATCGTCCGGGTCGCCCCTTTGGTTCAGGGGCAGGCTATGGCGTCCGCCAATGACGTGAATACCGGCGCTCTGGTGCGCGGCTTGCGCAAAGAGGATCTGCAAAATCTGACCATGGTGTCGGACAATGTGATCGCCGGGTCGCTGGATAATTTCGACAAGGTGACCGGCGTGGCAATCGGCAGGCTTCTTGCGCAGCAATTGGGCCTGCGCGTTGGCGATCTCATGACGCTGATTTCCCCGCGCGGCGCCGTCACGCCTTTTGGCACAACGCCGCGCATCAAAGCCTATCCGGTGGCGGCTATCTTCGAGATCGGCATGTCGGAATATGACAAAACTTTGACGTTTATGCCGCTCAAGGAAGCGCAGCTTTATTTCAATGCGGGGAGCGGCGTCACGGCGCTCGAGATCATGGTGGAGGACCCGGATGGAGTTGCGGGATTGCGCGCCATCATGCAGGCGCAGGCGGATGAACCTCTGCGCATTCTCGACTGGCAGCAGACAAATTCAACATTTTTCGGCGCCCTTCAGGTTGAGCGCAACGTCATGTTTCTCATTCTGACGCTGATTATATTGGTGGCGGCGCTGAACATTATTTCGGGTCTTATCATGCTGGTGAAAGACAAAGGCCATGACATCGCAATTTTGCGCTCCATGGGGGCCACCCAAGGGGCGATCATGCGCGTGTTTTTTATAACCGGGTCGGCGATTGGCGTGGTGGGCACTCTTATTGGCTTTGCGATAGGCGTTTTATTCTGCACCAATATTGAGGGTATCCGGCAGGGTGTTTCCAACATTCTTGGCACGGAATTATTTTCGCCTGAAGTATATTTCCTGACCCAAATGCCGGCGGAGATGAATTCCAGCGAGGTCGCCACCGTGGTGATCATGGCGCTGGCGCTGTCATTGCTGGCGACGCTTTACCCGTCCTGGCGGGCGGCGCGTCTCGATCCCGTTGACGCTTTGAGGTATGAGTGAGTCATGGCGGGGGGGCGAAAAGATCTGGTGTTGGAATTGCGGCAAATCGTGCGCGGCTTTGGCCTCGGCGAAACCCGTATCGATGTGCTGAAAAAGATAAATTTTCAATTGGCGCGGGGCGAAGTGGTGGCGCTGCTGGGGCCTTCGGGATCGGGTAAATCGACTTTGCTGCATATTGCGGGTCTGTTGGAAAAACCCGAAAGCGGCGATGTGGTGATCCACGGCAAAGCCTGCACCACGATGAGCGATTCTCAGCGTACGGCCATGCGCCGCAAGGAGCTGGGTTTCGTCTATCAATTTCATCATCTGCTGCCTGAGTTTACGGCCATGGAGAATGTCGCTTTGCCGCAGATGATTGCCGGGAAAAGCCGCCGCAAGGCTGAAGAAAAGGCCGCGCAATTGTTGGGGGAATTGGGATTGAGCGCGCGCGTGGCGCATCAGCCCATGCAGCTTTCAGGCGGTGAACAACAGCGCGTGGCCATCGCGCGGGCTCTGGCCAACGGACCGGCCGTGCTTCTGGCTGACGAGCCCACCGGCAATCTTGATCCCCGCACGGCCGGGGCGGTGTTTGAAAATTTGATGGCTCTGGTGCGGGGGACAGGCCTGGCGGCGCTGATCGCCACCCATAATTTCGATCTGGCGCGCACCATGGACCGGGTGGTCCGGCTCGAAGACGGTCATTTGAGCGAAAGCGCCCCGGGCGCGCTGTAAATTATTTCGTTCACGGGCGTAACCGCGCTCTGCGCGGGCGCGGCGCTTGAAGCGCCGGACCGGGCGTGCGGGCTGACAGTTTCCCTGCAAACATGAAACAGTCTAACCCCAGCTTCCGATGACGGCGCCCATGAGGGCGTAGACCACGGCCATATTGCCCAGGTCAATGAGATAGAGCGCAACGCCGGTGCGCCGGGTCAACAGTTCAAAGGTGCGGATCGGCCAGGCGCCTCCCAGCCACAGCAGTAAGCCGATGGCGGCGCCCGTACTCCATGTGACCGCGCCGCCCGCCATGCCATACCATTTGATCACGACGCCAATGAGAAAGGCCGCCGCCAGCGCCAGAAAGAGACCCGTGAGCTGTTCAACCCCCAAACGGACCTCGGCGCCTTCCTTCCCGTGCGCCGCCGCCCAAGCCCTGCCGAAAGCGAAAGGCGCATACCAGAGCGCGCCGACCGCCGCCCAGATCAGGACCCCAGCGCCCAAAGTCCAGTAATTCAAGTCATCCAGCAGCATGGGGTTCCTCATCCTTGAAGTTTTGTTGTTTCCCCCTACCTGCTGACATGGGACTTGACAAGAAGGGAACAAAAGTAGAACTTGGCGTAAATAGAACAAGAGGAGAACAAATGGCCCGTATATTAGAAGACTGCCTCGCCGCCCTTACCCTGTCCGCCTTTGTCGGCGCCCTGTTTTTTTGGTCCGCATTGGCAGAGGCCGCTCTGGCGGGATAAGCGCCCTCACCCCTTGGCAAACTGCATGGCGGGACTATATTTAAACCATGGACCTTGCGTTTTGTATGTCCGGTCCGTCCGGAGAGGGAGGTGAAGATGGCCGAATACCGATTCGTTCAATTTGAGGATATTTCTTTTGAAGAACCGTTGAAGCGGCGCTACCGGGAATTTCGGGCGCGGAAGGGCTTTGGCTGGGCGGCGCTCCGGGATCTCTTCTTGCTCATACTTGTCCTCATCGGCGTGGGCCTTATCTTGAGCGTCGTCATTTTGACACTCATCGCCATTCTTGTGGTGGCGCCGTTCTTTATTGTGGGCGCGGCCATTTTGAAGCGAATCACGCCGCAGCCGAAAATTCAACGCCACTATCAGCCCTCTCCCCATGACACCGTTATCGATGCCGAGGTTGATCGTTCTTGAAACCGCGCAAGGGTCCCCATCACAAGACCGTGAGTCCCCCATTTTTGCGGTTTTGAAATAAGTGGTTTTCCGTAGACTGTTTTTCTCGCAACATTTTGCAGGGAGGACGACATGATACGGTTTGTTTGGGCAACCACTCTTGTTTTTAGTGGGGTACTATCCTTTAGCGTGTCGGCGAATGCCGATGCACTAGACGCAGCGATGGGTAACACCGTTTCGATTATCAGGACGGATGGCAGTGAATCGCGGCTTTATTTCAATGATAACGGAAGCGTCAGTTCCGCGAACGCCAGCGGCGACTCGGATATCGGCACATGGCGCCGGGACGGCGAGCAGGTGTGCATTGCCTGGCAAAGCGCAGGCGATTCATGTGGGCCTTTGCCGGCTGGAGAAATCAAGGTGGGCGATGATTTCATTGTCATTTCCCCGGAAGGCGCCGAGCAGCAGGCGACATTGATGGCGGATAAAGTTCCCTTTTAAACTTAAAACAAATGCCATGGGCGGACGCGTTGTTCACCAGATTGTGATCATGAAGGGCCTTCCCATGGCCGCGTGAGTGACTCACTGTTGCTCACTTGGCAGAGTAAAGTGAAAAGTCCGCGTGGACTATATTTTTGGAGAAGTACTTATGAGCACTAAAGTAACTAAAACATCAGCCTTCGTTACCGCCAGCGCCCTGGCCGCCGCAGTATCGATGGCGTCTGCATTCAGCGTAATGGCTGACGACGGCGCGATGAATGGCGACATGAAAATGGGCATGGAAAAATGCTACGGCGTCGTCAAGGCTGGCGCCAATGATTGCGCGGGCGCGGGTCATTCTTGCGCGGGTCAGGCGAGTGCGGATGCGTCCAGTTCTGAATTTATCATGCTTCCCGCGGGCACATGCGCCAAACTGGCGGGCGGAGATACGACGAGTTCTTAAGGACCCGTTAGATTGACGTAATGAGAGGGTAAGACGATCCGATCCTGCAAAAAAGAGAGGGTCGGATCGTTGACTTCGGACCACATTTTTGAATTTGGAGAAGAGACATGAACGCGACAGTTAAAACAGCTATGGCTTTATTGGTTGCGGGAACCGTCACCGCCGGTTTCTCGAAAGCTCCGCAAGAAGAAGAAAAAATGTCAGCAAAAATGCCTGGCATGGAGAAATGCTTTGGCGTGGCCAAGGCCGGCTCCAATGACTGCGCGGGCGCAGGCCATTCTTGTGCGGGTCAATCCACCGCTGATGCTTCGGGTGCTGACTTCATCACCGTTCCCGGCGGCACTTGTGATAAGCTCACGGGCGGCAGCACGACGAGCAGTTAAAGCCTTATAACGAGGCAATAGCGTATCCAACAGGCCCGTCCTTGCTATTTGGCAGGGGCGGGCTTTATTTTTGCGTAAACTTCAAATGGCCAAAAGATGAATCCCGGTTATATTGCTCTGCAAAGATCAGGCCCGCGAA
>JAJFIM010000059.1 GCA_021774995.1 Alphaproteobacteria bacterium
ATCGAGGCCATCACTCTGCGTCAAAGAGAGGCCCTTTAGAGGCTGCTATAATATTCCCGCAAATAAAGCGCAAGGCGCATGGGCCGGCGCCGATCACATAATGGTCATAAAGAAGCCACACACCGGCAAACTTTGACGACATTGTCACCGCAATATCCTGATTTTCTTCTAGCCCTTGAGAGAGCCAAAAGGATGGGAGGCCTGAAGGGGATTGCACCGATGATGACCAGACAGCAAAGATCAGTCTATAGGGACCGAATTTTTATTTTTCTCTTGGCGTTTGCCGCCGCTTTTACTTTTTTAGCAAACTGGCAAACCCAGGCTCAAACGCCGCAAGCGCGGCCCCTGGTGCGCGCGGGCGATATGGGGTTTGGCGGGTTACTGCTTAATTCAGTAACGCCGGGTTATTTTGTCGAAGCGCCCGTCATCGCCAGCGATATCGAGATTGAAATAACCGGTCCCATTTCCCGCACAAAAATCACCCAGCGTTTCACCAATCCTTCAGATGGGTGGGTGGAGGGCGTCTACGTTTTCCCGGTTCCCGATGAAGCGGCGGTTGACAGTCTGCGCATGCAGATCGGCGCGCGCTTCATTGAAGGCAAAATCAAAGAGCGCCAGCAAGCGCGCATCATTTACGAAGAAGCCAAGGCTCAAGGGAAAAAAGCAAGCCTGATTGAACAGGAACGGCCCAATGTCTTCACCAATTCAGTCGCCAATATTGGGCCGCATGAAACCATCATTATTCAAATTGAATACCAGGAACACGTACGCCTTGATTCTGGAGCCTTTTCACTGCGGCTGCCTCTCGTTGTCGCGCCGCGCTATTCACCGGCGCCGGAAATCCAGATGGTAAACTTTAACGACACAGGCTGGTCTCAAATCTCTGATCCCGTTCCGGACCGGGACCGCATTGAATCGCCCGTCTTACGGCCTTCAGACGACGCGCAAGGGCCGATCGTCAATCCCGTAAGCCTTTCCATAACCTTGCGCAGCGGTTTTGAACTCGGCGAGATCGCCAGCGCCCATCACGCCGTTACGATTGAACGCAACGGCGCCGCCGGCGCGACTCTGACGCTTCAAGAGGGGGAAGTTGCGGCCAATAAGGATTTCGAACTCACCTGGAAACCGGTGCGCGGGCAGGCGCCGCAAGCCGCCCTTTTTCGCGAAACCGTGAACGGCGAAGACTACCTTCTGGCCATGGTCGTTCCGCCTCTGGCCAAATCCGCCTCGGACATGCCTGTGCGCCCCCGCGAAGTCATTTTCGTGATCGACAATTCCGGTTCTATGGCGGGCCCATCCATCCGGCAGGCAAAGGAAAGTCTTATTCTGGCGCTTGACCGGTTAAGCCCAGGCGACACATTCAATATCGTCCGTTTTGACGACACTATGGAACTCAAATTCCCCCAAGTGGTTCCGGCGAGCCCGCAAAACGTAGGTTACGCCAAACGGTTCGTGAATGATCTCAGCGCCGATGGCGGCACGGAAATGCTGCCTGCACTGAAAGCCGCGCTTCTCGATACAACGCCGGGTGACGAAACCCGCGTGCGGCAGGTGATATTTCTTACCGACGGGGCCATCGGAAACGAAGCCCAGCTCTTCGAAGCAATCGGCGCCCGCCTTGGCCGCTCGCGCCTGTTTACCGTCGGCATTGGATCGGCGCCCAATTCATATTTTATGTCCCGCGCCGCGCGGCTGGGCCGGGGAACCTTCACCCATATCGGCAATCTGGCCCAGGTCAAAATGCGTATGGCGGAACTCTTTGAAAAACTCGAGCGCCCCGTCATGACCGACCTTACCGCCGCCTGGCCCGGCGAGATCACCGGCGAAGCGTGGCCCAACCCCCTGCCCGACCTCTATGCCGGTGAGCCCGTCGTTTTGACGGCAAAAATGTCTGAAACTTCCGGGGAGCTCACTCTTTCCGGGCGCATGGGGGATAAAGGCTGGGTAGCAAAATTGCCTCTGGAAAAGGCGGCGCCGGGCGCTGGCGTATCAAAGCTCTGGGCGCGCAAAAAAATCGCCTCCCTGGAAGAAAGCCGCTTTGAAGGGATGGACTGGAACGCGGTGGACAAGGCTGTGCTTGCCGTCGCGCTTGACCATCATTTGGTCAGCCGTCTGACGTCTTTGGTGGCGGTGGACGTGACCCCGAGCCGCCCAATGGGCGCCCCGCTCGGCTCTGCCGAAATACCGCTTAACCTGCCCGAAGGCTGGGATTTCGATAAGGTCTTCGGCGCGCAAAAACTAAACCCCGCCCAGCAAAAACCGGTGGACAGCCAGCGCGCAGATATAGACGCGAACTTCCAATTGGCCGCATTGGCCGTGGCCAGCGCACCCGCTCTCACCCCGCCCCCGCCACAGGGTCTTGGCCTTCCTCAAGGGGCGACCGACGCCAACCGCCTGATCCTCAGTGGACTGCTTACTCTGCTGCTGAGCCTTTCACTTTGGTTAGCGCGTCGGCGCTTCTTGAGGGTTTCCAACGAGGGGGAGCGGCCGTGATCCGGTTCGCCGGCGTATTTGGCGGCCGGATCACACCAACAAAAGCGGCGCATTTCTTAGCGGGGGCCGCCGCTTTTGTTCTGCTGGCCTTCAGCATGACCCAATTGGGTAAAGGCGTTTATATCAAAGCCAAGGCGGAAGTGGCTCAAGTGATGCTTGAGCGCGCCTGGGGAGAAACGCTGGCCGGGGCTGACGCGGCAAAACCATGGCCATGGGCCGATATGTGGCCGGTGGCCAAGATCGAAGCGCCGCGCCTGGGGCAAAGCGCCATTGTGCTGGCGGGCGCCAGCGGCGAAGCCATGGCGTTCGGCCCCGGTCTGATGGCGGGCACGCCCCCGCCCGGCGAACGCGGCATGGCCGTCATCGCCGCGCACCGCGACACGCATTTTCGTTTCCTGCAAGACATCGAACAAGGCGATGAAATACGCATCACCAATGCCGATGGAACCACCCATGTCTTTCGCGTCACCGCCATGGCTATCGTCGATGCGGACCGTTCAGGCATCGACCCTTATGGGCCGGGCCGCCACATCGCTCTTGTCACATGCTATCCTTTCGGCGCCCTCTCCCAAGGCCCTTTGCGCTATGTTGTTTTCGGCGAAGCTGTATAAGGGCGCGGGCGCTTCTAACGCGCCAGAAAGAGCGCGCGTTCTTCCTCGCGGCGCCGGGTCAATTGCGCGCTTTCGACAAGTTCGCCGTTCACGCGGATTTTATTCCACAACATAAACGCATCGGCCGCGGCGCCGCGGTTGCCCGCATTCAATTCTCTGATGACGGAAGAACTGGAAAAGGCCGAGCCGCCGACATTATAGGCAAGCGACGTCATGGCGCCCAATTCATGATCATTGATGGGAACGCGCACTTTTTGTTTGATGCCGTTTTCAAAATCGACGAGATCCTGGCGCAACAATTCCTCCGCCTCGGCCTCCGTGATTTTCATGCCGGGCTTCACGCCTTGCGCATGGCCATAGCCAATAAGCCACTCACCGGCGGGTCCGCGATAGGCCTCAAGACGCAGGCCCTCAAATTCCTTGATAATGCCAATTCCGGTTTGGGTCGTGTGCATGCCCAGAAGGTCTTGCGGGTTAAATTCTTCAGCCGCAGCGGGCTCTTCTGCGCCGGATGTCGGCAACGCGCTCTGCGCGTCATCGGGAGAAGCGCTTTCAGACGCTTCTTGCTTCGCCTGATCCACCACATCCGCACTGAGCGCACTGTCCGCAGCCGGGATTTCGGGGCGGCTCACCTTCCACGCCACAAACCCAAAAGTCCCAACCAGAATAATTAAAGTCGCCCACAAAATCTCTCGCATGATTTGCACTCCCTCACGGCAAGTGTACACCATTTCACGCCTTAACACGATACAAGAGCAGGCGTATGCTTAACCTGCACTGACGCCCTAGCAATCAGTGGCAAACAGCGCCATATTCCTTTCATGACCTCGTCCTCAGATACCAAAACGCCGGGATTTGCTGAAGCGCCGGGCGCGAGCTTTGTTCCCGAAAAGCCGGTGACGTTCACGCCGCACCGGCCCCAAAGGCCTGAAAAGTCGGAAGGCGGCATCGCGTTTGACCTCGTCTCGGAATTCTCCCCCGCCGGGGATCAGCCCGAAGCCATCGCCGATCTTGTCGCCGGTTTGAAAGACAACGAGAATGACCAGGTGCTGCTCGGCGTCACCGGGTCAGGCAAGACCTTCACCATGGCCAAAGTAATCGAGACCGTTCAGCGCCCCGCCCTCATCCTTGCGCCCAACAAAACTCTGGCGGCGCAGCTCTATGGCGAGATGAAGGAATTCTTTCCCAACAACGCCGTGGAATATTTTGTTTCTTACTATGATTACTACCAGCCGGAAGCCTATGTGCCGCGCACCGACACCTATATCGAAAAAGAATCCGCCATCAATGAACAAATCGACCGCATGCGCCATTCGGCGACGCGGGCGCTGTTGGAGCGCGACGACGTGATCATTGTCGCCTCCGTGTCGTGCATTTACGGCATCGGCTCGGTCGAGACCTATACCGCCATGACATTCGGCCTGAAGACCGGGGCGCATATCGACCAGCATCAATTGCTGAAAGATCTTGTAGCGTTGCACTACAAGCGCAACGATCAGGCGTTTCAGCGCGGGACGTTCCGGGTGCGCGGCGATGTGGTGGAAATTTTTCCGGCCCATTTGGAAGACCGCGCGTGGCGCGTCTCTCTCTTTGGCGACGAAATTGAGTCCCTCACCGAGTTCGACCCTTTGACAGGGCGCAAGACCGACGATCTTGCCGAGATAAAAGTCTACGCCAACAGCCATTACGTCACGCCGCGCCCCACCCTGCAACAGGCGGTCAAATCCATCAAAGCGGAACTCAAAATCGTGCTGAAACGGCTCAATGAAGAAAACAAACTGCTGGAAGCGCAACGCCTGGAGCAACGCACTATTTTTGATTTGGAAATGATCGAGGTGACGGGCTCATGCGCGGGGATTGAAAACTATTCACGCTATTTGACCGGCCGCAAGCCGGGTGAGCCGCCTCCCACTTTGTTTGAATACCTGCCCGAAAACGCCCTTGTCTTTGCAGATGAAAGCCATGTCACCATTCCGCAATTGGGCGCCATGTATAAAGGCGATTTTAAGCGCAAATCGACCCTCGCCGAATTCGGCTTCCGCTTGCCGTCGTGTATGGACAACAGGCCGCTGAAATTTGAAGAATGGGACGCCATGCGCCCGCAAAGCATTTACGT
>JAJFIM010000060.1 GCA_021774995.1 Alphaproteobacteria bacterium
CATGGGGTCCCATCCATGATACATGAACATCATACCCGGCTGAATGCCCGAGCTGAGATGAGCCAGAACCAGAAAAAACCCTGAGTCGTTGAAGACTTTGACCATATCGCCGTCTTCAACGCCGCGCGCCTTGGCGTCATCTGGGTTGAGATAAATATCCGGTTGACCCCGTTGCAAGCTGAGCAGGAGCGGGTCGTCGCGCCACATCGTGTGAATGCCATGGCGGGCGTGGCCCATCATCATGCGCAGCGGGAAATGTTTCTTGTTCTTCAGAGGCGCCTTATACCCCGGCAATTGCTCATCGTCCCTCAGGAACCATTCGTGATCGATATAAAATTGCTGCCGGCTGGTAAAGGTTTCATAAGGCTTTTTCTCGTGGACGGAGCGATAAATATCGGCGTGATAAGGCGAGTCTTCGCCCGCCCAATGGGTGGTTTCAGATCCGTCAAGACGGATGATGCCTTTTTCCGCAGCTTCTTGAAAAGTGACTTTGGGAATGCCGGGCGTCGTATTGATAATGAACTGACAAACGTCGCGCACATCCTCGACGCGGCCATCCATCGTATACAGATCATAATAGGCCTTAGGGTCCCGCCGGATCGAATTTCCGTCCACGTCATCCTGGAAGGCCGTGATCCCCCGCTCCTTCGCGCGCTGAGAGATGGCGGCCGACAGGCGTTTCAACGCCATAAAGTCGTCCACCGATTCGCCCAAAGGCGGAACGGCCGCATCCAGGACTTGCAAATACGGCGTGCGCGACTGCAACATCAGATCAGCGCGTTCATAATGGTGGGCAATAGGCAACACATAATCGGAATAGAGCGCCGTGATCCCCATATCGGGCGCCAACGTGACGATGGTTTCAAGCTGACCAAAGGCCGTCTCGCGCCAACGATTGCCCGACGCGCGCCAGCCCGCCCCGTTATTGCCGGCGAAAAAACCCATCTTCCAACCGTTTTTCGCATAATCTGGAAAATAATCTTCCCGGAGGGAATAGCGGTAATCCTTATCGTATTTCTCGGCCAGTTCCTCACCGTAAACTTGCGCATTGAGGTCTTTCATACGCCCATGCTCGTAATCCCACTGCGTTGAGGAGATAAGCCGCGTCGCGGGGCCAACGCCGGCAAAGCCATAGGCCAACAGGCCGCGCGCCTTGGGAGCATTGGCGAATTGCAGACCTGAGCCTTCAGGGCCGATATTGCCGGTGAGCGAGAGGATCAACAACATGGCCCGCTGCAACAGATCGCCGTGCAGCCATTTACTCGCCGCATAGCCGCAATAAATCATCGTCGGGTTGGCTTTCGCGACGTCACGCGCAAGACTGCGGATGATTTTAGGATTCACGCCGCATATCTCGGATACTTTTTCCGGCGCATGTGCGGCGGCGCGCTTTTTCGTCAGTTCAAAGACAGTTGTAACCTCAACGCTTCCATCGAGCGTATCGACCGTCCAGCTTCCCTCTAATGCAGGTTTGATGGACCCGAGAGAAATCGTCTCCCATTTGCGCCGGTCCCGTCCAGGCGGTCTTTCAGCCAGCCCCGTACCCGGCGCCTTAACGATCTCACCGGAAGCTTCATCCCACATATAATAGACATTTTCACGAACCGCGAGCTTGCCCATGATCGAGATATCGATTTCCCGCAAAAATTCTCCCGTATCGGTCCTCACCAGAAGCGGCATGTCTGTTTGTTCTTTGATATAGTCCGCGTCATAAAGTTTTTCTTCAATCAGCGTATTGACCATACCCATGGCCAGAGCCGCATCGGTGCCCGGCTTCGGGTTCACCCAAAGACTTGAATGCATGGCGGTGGGGGTGAACTCAGGCGAGATTGCGATCACCTTCGTGCCGTTATATTTGGCTTCCCAGAAAAAATGCGCGTCGGGAATGCGCGTCACAGCCGGGTTGGACATCCACACCAGCACACAGCGCGCTTTATAAATGCTGGCCATGGTGTCGCCGGTGTAAACCTCGCCCAAGGTCATATAGACGCCGGTGGGCAGGTCGCCGACGCCTGAATAAAATTCCGGCATGGTGACGCCGGTGATGTTGGCGAATCTTGCCAGCGCCGCGAAGGAGGCCAGCTTGACGCTCATTTGCGTTCCGCTGCCATAAGAGATCACGCTTGGGCCGTCTTTGATGGAGTGATCGAGAAATTTGTCGGCAATTTCCCGCGTCGCCTGATCCCAGGAGATGCGCTCCCACTTGCCCTCGCCCCGCTCCCCGACCCGCTTCATCGGATAAAGCACGCGCTGCTTGCCATACATGTATTTGGCGTGCCGCAAACCCTTTTGGCATCCGCGCGGGCCGTAATCGGGCGCGTCGCCTGAGGGCTCATACATGCCCTGCTGTTCTTCGCGCCACACGATGCCGTTTTTGATATAAACGTTAAACGCGCATGTGCCGGCGCAATTGGTGCCATGCGTGCCGTGGGCCACTCGGTCCCATGTCCACTTAGAGCGATAGACGTCTTCAAACTTGCGATAAGGGCGCGTGGGCTCCGACACAACCTGGCCCAAGCTTTGGGTGGAATATTGCAAAGCCATAAAAGCGCTGGCGCCGGCTGAAGCGGTTTTTAGAAACGAGCGGCGATTCATCTGGGGCATTTGAGAGGGGCTTTCTTCACGTCTTTCGATACACTTGTTTGTCGCGCAATTGATCCGAAAACCGGTTTTTCATGTTTCGGATTGCGCTTCAAGAATCAAAAAGGGGCGCCGAAGCCCGCGCGGGAAACATCCACGTCACCGGATGTCCTCCCTTACGATCAGACCATTAAGCTCCCCCTTGCCAAACACTAGATTTACGGCAAAACCACCCAAACGCCAAGTTTTTTTAGAACGGGTTCACTCCTTTTGGGGAAGGCGCGTGATCTTTGTCCCGTGGAGTGGCAAAACGCCCGCCCCGCCGGGCTCACACTTTCCTTGTGCGCCGCCCGGCAATGGAAATATCAGGATGCCAGGCGCTCCCCGCTCCGAATCCCAATTGCTCAACCAGCGCGTCAATCACAAAGGGGCGCCCCTCCCGCGTCACAGAAGTGGCGCGGGCCACGGCTTTGGTCAATTCATCCGCGTTTTGCGCCTGAGCCCCCTCAATATCGAAACTCTTGGCGATGCCGACAAAATCGACAACCGGATTACCCAGATAACAGGCCATATCCTTCCACAGCGCTTTATCCTTCCCGCGGGCGAGGGGCGAGGCGCGGTGAATGCGCGCGCGCTCGCCGTCATAGGCCCGGTTATTGAAGATAACGATAATCACCGGCACGTCATAGCGCGACGCCGTCCACAAGGATTCCAATTGACCAAAAAGCATCGCGCCGTCGCCAACCAGACAGACAACCTGTTCATCGGGCTTGGCGATTTTCGCGCCGATCGCCGCGCCAACGCCCCAGCCCAAAGCGAATCCCGTGGTTTGTCCGATCAGGCGCTTTTTGCCGGGCGCAAAATCCATCCAATAATACGGCGTGCGAAAATCCAACTCGGAAACAATGACGGCGTCGTCCTCCAAACCGCGGTCCAACTCCATCGACAAGCGTTCCCAGGAGAGCGGCGCATTGTTCCAGCGGCTTTGCGCTTGGCTTTTGCGTTCTTCGGCCGCTTGGACGAACGCTTTTTGCGCCGCTTCCCAGCGCGGGCCCCGAATGGCCTCCGCCCGCGCGCCGGTCAACCGGCTTTTGACCGCTTGCGTCAAAGACGTGATGGTCTCGCTTAACCCGGCTGCAATCGCAATATCGGTGGGATAAGTGTTGGCGATGGCGTCATGCTCGATGCGCGCCTGGATGAGTTTGGCTTTTTTGGGGACGGTGTTGGTGAAATAGCCCGGATCAGGCATGTGTCCGCCCAAATTCAAAAACACATCCGTTTTGCCCATGCCGCGCAAAGGCCCCAGCGCGGAAAATCCCGCAAACAAAGGATGCTGGAAAGGAAAATCGCCGTAAACGCTGAAACTCTGC
>JAJFIM010000007.1 GCA_021774995.1 Alphaproteobacteria bacterium
TGGTGGATGTCGTGGCTTTTACCGGCGGCACGGCGACCGGCCGGGCGATTGGCGCCGCAGCGGGACAAGGCCTCAAAGCCGTCATGATGGAGCTCGGCGGCAAATCGGCAAATATTATATTTGAGACCGCCAATTTGAAGCGCGCTTTAGACGGCGCCCTGCTGGGAATCTATTCCAATAATGGCCAGCAATGCCTGGCCGGGTCCCGTATTTTGGTGCAGCGCTCTATTGCTGACGCCTTTATCAGTGAGTTTGTGGCGCGCACTAAAAAAATATCCGTAGGCGATCCTTTGAACGGCGCCACGGAAGTGGGGCCGGTGATCTCTAAAGCGCAGATGGAACGGGTGTTATCTTATGCCCAAACCGCCCGTCAGGAGGGGTGTGAAATATTGGTGGGAGGCGCCCGCGCGCCGGAACAGAAACGCGGATTTTACGTTCAGCCGACGGCTGTTCTCGCCGACTCAAACGAGCAACGCGTCTGCCGCGACGAAATATTCGGGCCGTTTGCGACGTTCATTGTTTTTGATGAAATCGATGAAGCGCTTGCCATCGCCAATGATTCTGAATTCGGTCTCGTGTCTTATGTGTGGAGTGACCATTACCCTACTGTAACCAAGGCCGTGATGGAACTTCGCACGGGCGTCGTATGGGTCAACACTCCCATGATGCGTGAATTGCGCGCGCCCTTTGGCGGGGTCAAAGCGTCAGGGGTGGGACGCACGGGAGGACGCGCCAACGAGCAGTTTTTCACCGAGGAAAAAACCGTCACCACGCCAATTAAACCCGTTGATCCGCCAAAACTTGGAATGGGAAAATAGATCTGTGGGCGAATGCGCCGGAGCTTTATTCAGACAGTTTAGCTAACTTCCGGCGGGATCTCATTGATGGCTTCTTCAAGCTGATAGAAGGTTGGTTGCAGGGCCGAAGGCACGTTGCCGCGACCGATCTCGACTGAGATCTGCGCTGCATTGCCATGCAGGTGGGAGACGAGAACGTCCCGAATGATTTGGTAGAATTGTCCTTGTTCTCCATAAACCTGACTTAAGCGACCGGCGATGGGACCGACAAAACCATAGGCCAGGAACACGCCCAGAAAAGTCCCGACCAGGGCGCTGCCGATCATCTTGCCCAGGACAGCCGGTGGTTCGGTGATGGCGCCCATGGTTTTGATAATCCCGAGCACGGCGGCGACAATGCCCAAGGCGGGCAAAGCGTCTGCCATGCCTTGCATTGCATGCGCAGGGATTTCGGTTTCATGATGGTGTTTTTCAAGTTGTTTTTCCATGGCGTCCTCGACCTGGTGCGGGTCTTCGAAATTCATGGTCATCATGCGCAACGTGTCGCAAATGAAATCAATACAGAAATGATCCGACATCAATCGGGGATAGCGGCTGAAGATGCTGCTTTCCTTTGGATCCTCGATGTGAGATTCCAGCGCGATCACCCCTTTTGATTTCATGGTTTTGGTCAGGAGAAACAAGAGACACAGCAGATCCGTGTAATCTTGTTCTTTCCATTTAGAACCGGTCACGAATTTACTAAGATCTTTGATCGTCGCCATAATGAATATTGAACTGTTGCCAATCACAAAAGCGCCGATCGCAGAACCAAGAATGATGAGCATCTCAAGGGGGGCCGCTTTGAGGATGACATCGAAATGTCCACCGGCGAGCATGAATCCCCCAAACACCGTTGCGAAGACGATGACAATGCCTATGAGTTGAAACATATTTTCGCCTAAGTCCCGATCTTTACTGCGCGCATGCCTTGGCCCACCCTTGGCGGCAGTGCCCATCATGGGCTGAGAATGCTTAAAGATGGGTGAAACCCAAGGAATATTTGGCGGATATCAGCGCTTTTTATGGTTAAGTGCTGGTCAAATTGCCTGAAGTGGAGAGTATATGGACCAAATTGGCCGTTGCAGGCTCTTACAAGACCCACTAACGTGCCGGTTTCGGGGCCTGGGAAATTCATCATAAGTCTAAGTATTGGAGGGAAAATATGAAAGCGTTTCACATGCTCGCTGCTGCGGCGGGAACATTCATTATGGGAATAAGCGCGCTTGCCGCGCAGGAGATGACCATTGAAGGCGCCAAAGTGTTGCTGTCAACGGTTCCGGGTGTTTCGGATTGCACAGCGCCGCAAGCCGCGCCGGTCATTCCGGATGGCTCGACGGTGACGGAACAGGGAATTAAAGACGCTATCGGCGCTTTCCAAACCTATATGGCCGATTCCGAATCATATCGCATCTGCCTTGATGCGGTGGCCTCTGATGCAGGCGATTCCCTCACCGATCAGCAAAATCAGGCGGTGACCATGGTCTATGACGACAATGCGGCCGGCGTTGAAGCTTTGGGCGCTGATATGAATGCGCAGATCCGCGCTTACAATGCGGCTAACCCCGAATAAGGCGGCGCGAACCCCACTTAACATTTATTGAAAGCTTTGAACTCCGGTCCCGGCAAAAGCCGGGGGCGGGGCGCTGCTTTTTTTGCGTTATGGGACGTAAGATTGCCTGACCCGCATCAAGACGGGAATAGTGGCAAAGCCGTCGGCGGGCATATTCATATCTTTTTGAAACATCCGGAGAGCGGCCCGGGTGCGTGCGCCCAGAATGCCGTCCACTGCGCCGGCGTCATACCCCATCGCGTTCAATTTTCTTTGTAATTCTTCGCGCTCTAGCCGTGAGAGCGGCTGCTCTTCAGTAGGCCATGCGCCCTTGAGGGGGCGCCCCCCTATCAATCTGTCCGCCAGGAGAGCCGCCGCCAGCGCATAAGAAGTGGAGTTGTTGTAGCGGAGCAATGTGCGGAAGTTCTGATAAATCAGAAATGCGGGCCCCGTATGCCCCCCCGGTAAAATGAGCGAGGCTGTCTGGTTCTTGTCGGCGTTTAAATTATTGCCTGTGCTTGCCGTAACGCCCATCTTAGCCCAAGAGGCGACGGATTTGACGATGGTCTTATCAGCCAGAGAAAAATCAAATCCGCTGGGCAGGATCACTTCGCGCCCCCAGGGATTGCCTTTTTGCCAGCCGGATTTTTCGAGGAAATTTGCGGTTGACGCAAAGACGTCCCCCAAATTGGACCACACATCGCGGCGCTTATCCCCGTCATAGTCAACGGCGTAGCTTAAGTAGGTTGTGGGGATAAACTGAGTATGCCCCATGGCGCCCGCCCATGATCCTTTGAGTTGGGATGTCGTCGCGTAGCCTTTATCTAATATTTCCAACGCGGCCAGCAATTGTTGGCGTCCAAAGTCCCGCCGCCGGCCTTGATAGCTAAGGGTGGCGAGCGCCTCGATCACATTTATGTCGCCGATAAAAGCGCCAAAACTGCTCTCTAATCCCCAGACTGCGACCAGGTTTTGTGGTTGCACGCCATAAGTTTTCTCTATGGAGTGGAATAGTTCGGCGTGTTGTTTCAGAAGATCTTGGCCTTTTTGAATACGGAAGTTTGAAACGGCTTTGGCGAGATAAGTCCAGATCCGCTGTTCAAATTCCGGTTGATTTTGGTCGGCCGTGATGATCTTTGGTTTGACGGTAACGCCAGTGAAAGCCTGATCATAGGTGGCGGGCGAGATGCCGTGGGCAAGGGCGGCTTGGCGAAAACTGGCGACCCATTCGGTAAATGTTTGGCTCGGCGCGCCAGGCGCGGGAGGTAAAGCGGCGGCTGTTTGAGCGGATTGACTGGAGCTGGAAGCGCAGCCCAGAATGGCCAGGCACAGGAGAAGCGCGAGGGCGCCTCCCGGCAAAGTCAGCCCGCAAATTCGGCGCATCGGTTCATGAGGCGCGCCGCCTATATTTCCGCCGGTCATGGCCATAAGTCCCTTATTTTTGCGCGCCCCCCTTTTTAGTCTCGTATTCGGCCCGCCAGCGCAAGGATTTTTCTTGATGTCTTGTTGACAGGGCGCCCTCCCGGCTCTATTTTCCGCGCCGACTTGAGGGCGATAAGGTCTCTGGGTCTGTATTTAAGGAATTGAATCAGATGAAAGTGCGCAGCTCACTCAAATCGTTGAAAAGCCGGGACCGCAATTGCCGTATCGTCCGCCGTAAAGGCCGCGTATATGTCATAAATAAGGTCAATCGCCGGTTTAAAGCCCGCCAGGGTTGATCCGTCGCGGAAAGCCCGCCATCGTCTCCTGACCCGATTTCACATACATAACGCGCCGTCTTATCTCATAAGGCCGCTGGATTCGACGTTCTTTGCGGCAAGCGGGGATAGGATGTGATGCGCGCCGGTAACGCAAAACGGTTTCTGCTTTATGGGGCGACAGGATATTCCGGCTCTCTGACTGCGCGTCTGGCCAAGAAAAAGGGCATGAACCCAATCCTCGGCGGCCGCAATCCCGAAAAAGTGGCGCGTCTTGCAGCGGGATTAGGATTTGAATGCCGCGCTGTTCCGCTCACCGATGCTGCGCGTCTTGATGACGCTCTGAGGGACGTGGATGTCGCGGTGCATATGGCCGGTCCGTTCGCGCAAACCTGTGCGCCAATGTTGGAGGCCTGTCTGCGCACGGACACGCATTACATCGATATCACAGGCGAATATCCGGTTATGGAATATTGCGCCCAAAAAGGCGGATTAGGGGCCGAGAAGGGACTCATGATCATGCCGGGCGCTGGTTTTGACGTGGCGCCCAGCGATTGCCTGGCGGCGTATGTCGGCGCAAAAATACCTGCGGCGGTGCACCTCACCTTAGGGTTCAGCGGGATGGCGAATGTGTCCCGGGGGACGGCAAAAACGGCGATGGGTTTTGTCGGACTGGCGGCGGCGGCGCGGCGCGGGGGCCGGATTGTCCGGCATCGCGAGCATTTTCGCCACCAACTTGATTTTGGCGCCGGGCCGGTTGACGTGGTTGCCGTCAATTGGGGCGATATTTCCACCGCCTATCATTCCACCGGCATACCCGACATTGACGTTTTTTTTGAATCCACCCCGCAATTGGAAAAACTCTCTTCCGTCGGTCCGGCCATGGGATGGTTCTTGCGCCGCCGCCTCGCCCAAAGGCTCATTCACTTATTCATCAATAGGCTTCCCGAGGGACCCGATGAAGCGGCGCGGGCGAGAGGTTCGGCCATGATCATGGCGGAAGCTGTGGATGGGAAGCGGAATTGCTTTGCGGCGCGGCTGAAAACCCCGGAGCCCTACGCCCTGACGGCTGAAACGGCTCTTGAAATCGTGCGGCGCATCTTGGGCGGCGATTTCAAGCCTGGCTTTCAGACCCCATCCATGGCCTATGGGCCTGATTTCATCCTTGAATTTGCCGGAATTGAGCGTGAGGATGTTCCGTGCATTCAGGGCGGGCACGCCCTGTCTTGAAGAAGGAAGCTTAAAGTGAGGACAACGTTGCGTATTGTATGGCCTGTTCAGGTCGGAAGCATCTTCGTGACGCTGTGTATCGCCCTGGCGTCGCTGCCGGCGCGCGCCGACCAGACTGACCCCTTGCTGGAGCCTCTCTTGGAAGCGCTCGCCCAAAATGACGACGCCCAGGAAGCTCAAACGCTGGAAGAGCGGATATTACGCATTTGGCGAGATCCGGGCAGTCCCAGCATTGACCTGCTGATGACGCGGGCGCAGATGGCGATTGATCGGCGCGATTATGATCTTGCCTTGCGGCATTTGGACGAGGTGGTGGATCT